>JAFYML010000354.1 GCA_017556595.1 Bacteroides sp. | reverse complement strand
GAAGCAAGTGCTTCTGCTCTTCGCTCAAGAAATGTTTGGTGCCGAAACAAAGATTCGCTTGCGTCCATCATACTTCCCATTCACCGAACCAAGTGCCGAAATGGACATCAGCTGTAACATCTGCGGCGGTAAGGGATGCCCCTTCTGTAAAGGTACTGGCTGGGTAGAAATCTTGGGATGCGGTATGGTAGACCCCAACGTATTGGAACTGAACGGCATAGATAGCAAGGTATATAGCGGATACGCATTGGGTATGGGTATTGAACGCATCACCAACTTGAAGTATCGCGTAAACGACCTTCGCCTATTCTCGGAAAACGATACTCGCTTCTTGAAGGAATTCGAGAGCGCATACTAAAATGAAAGAGAGGCTCATCACACCAAGCTACTGCTTTATTATAGCAGCTCATTTCTTGTTCTGCTTCGGTTTTTGGTTGCTGATGCCTGTATTGCCTTTCTATCTACAAGAAGAATTCAATGTAACCAAAACGGCTATTGGCGTAGTGCTTTCGTGCTACACAGTAGCCGCTTTGTGTATCCGCCCATTTGGAGGCTATCTGCTCGATACCTTTGCACGCAAACCGCTTTATCTCCTAGCCTACTTCATCTTTATGAGCATGTTCATGGGCTATCTACTATCGGGTACACTAACACTATTCATCCTTTGCCGCATTGTTCATGGCTTCTCGTTCGGATTGACTACCGTTGGCGGAAATACCATCGTCATAGATATTATGCCCTCTTCACGCCGAGGCGAAGGATTGGGATACTATGGATTGGCAAACAACTTAGCCATGTCGGTAGGTCCTATGGTAGGATTGTTTTTGCACGATGCCGGTGCTTCCTATCCACTGATTTTCAGTTGTGGATTGGGCGTGTGTATCGTAGGCTTTTGCTTTGCATCGAGCGTAAAGACAAGCTACAAAGCACCTATCAAACGCGAACCTATCTCGCTCGATCGCTTTATCTTGCTGAAAGGTATTCCCGCAGGCATCAGTTTATTGTTGCTATCCATTCCCTATGGCATGACAACCAACTATGTAGCTATGTATGCCGAACAAATAGGATTGCATTGCTCAAGCGGATTGTTCTTCACATTCATGGCTATAGGCATGTCTATTGCTCGTCTTGTTTCTGGTAGGCAAGTGGATAAAGGAAAGGTGACACAAGTAATCAAAGCAGGCCTCTATTTGGTTTGTCTTAGTTTCTTCCTCTTGGTGGCTTGCTTGTATGTAGTGCAATGGCATGCAACGCTTTGCATAGCATTGTTTTACACCATCTCGCTAATGATGGGTGTAGGATTTGGCATTATGTTTCCAGCATACAATACTCTATTCGTAAACCTTGCACCTAACAATCAACGCGGCACAGCTACGAGCACTTACCTCACGTCGTGGGATGTAGGCATCGGTATAGGCATGGTGACGGGAGGATTTATTGCTGAAGTAAGCTCGTTCAACCAAGCTTATTTAGTGGGCGCTTGCCTCACCATCGTATCGTTGATATATTTTCATTGCAAAGTAACACCACACTTCAACACACATAAGCTACGATGAAAAAAGAAGAGCGATACAAACTAATATTGGATTGGTTTCGGACAAACATGCCCGTAGCCGAAACTGAGCTTCACTACGAAAATCCGTTTCAATTACTCATAGCGGTTATCCTATCGGCACAATGTACCGACAAGCGCGTAAATCAAATTACGCCTCCTTTATT
>JAFYML010000353.1 GCA_017556595.1 Bacteroides sp. | reverse complement strand
AGTTCTTTAAAAATCAAATCTGATATTTCGGAAAATTCCTTTATGCTCAATTCCTCACCGCGAACGGTGTCCTTTAATCCGACTTCCTGAATGATTTCCAAAAGCTTTTCTTTAGAAACCTTATTGCCGAAGGCGGAAAAGAGGGAATTAAGGAGTGTTTTTCTGCGTTGAGAAAACGCCGCCTTGATCACGTTAAAGAAGGTTGGCTTATCGATAGGGGAAACAGGCGGTTCTTTGTAAAGGTCAAAGCGTATTACTGCACTATCTACCTTCGGCTTAGGATCAAACGAGCCTGCTTTAACCGTGAACAGACGCTTAACAGAGGCATAATAGCTTATAGAAGCAGTTATTGCACCGTAGCCGTCTGTTCCTGCCTTTGCACAAAAACGCTCTGCAACCTCCTTCTGAACCATTACGGTGATAGTTTTAAAGCCGTAATTGCCTTCGAGAAGGCTCATAACTATATCCGTAGTGATGTAGTAGGGAAGATTTGCACATACACAAACGTTTCTGCCTTCGAATTCCTCATCTATCAGCTTTTTAACGTCGGTTTTGAGTATGTCTGAGTTAATAATCTTTACGTTGTCACAGCCGTTGAGCTTTTCGGGAAGTATTTCCATAAGCTCTGTATCTATTTCGATGGCGATAACCTTATGTGCGATTGCGGATAGCTCGCGCGTGAGTATACCGAAGCCGGGACCGATTTCGATAACGCAATCCTCGGGTCCGATTCCGCTTTCTGCCGCAATTCTTCGCGGTATTGCAACGTTGGTAAGAAAATTCTGACCGTATTGCTTTTTCTTTTTAAACTCCATAATTATTCCTTATCTATGATTGTAAGGAATTTTGCGGTTCCTTCTACGGCATATTGACCGTGGGGGATTTCGGGGTTGAAGTAAACAGAATCGCCTTCGGAAAGCTCGAACGTTCTGTTGCCGATAGTTACGCCGATTTTGCCCTCAAGCACTAAAGCATCCAAAACTTTCTGCAAATCTGGCCTGTCTTCTTTAGGAATATTCAATAGCATGGCTATTTCCTTGGCCTTCATTGGTGTATAAAACTTATCATGAATCAAATCATTGATAACTTTTTTTCTTTTTTCGAAAGATTCTCTATCCATACTAATATTCCTCCTCGTAAATGTGTAATGCAAATACAATTGCGCTACTGCGCAATTGCTGCGTGCGAGCGGTATTGCGAAGCAATTATCTTCTTCTCCGCAAACTACGCATCTTCCAGTTCTTCTTTTTGCTATACAAGAAACAAAGTTTCTTGTAGCCATGCCAGGTGTGCCACATGAGATGAAAATTGCTATGTCGGAGCAAGTGATTCCCTATCTGCAAGAAAAAAAGGGAAGGGAGAATGGGGGAATTATTCATCGGACATTGATGCTTTATGGCATAGCAGAGTCCACCTTAGCTATTCAGATTGAAGAATGGGAGAATGCGTTGCCTGCAAGCATGCATCTTGCCTATCTTCCAAAGGACGGCGTGATACGTTTGCGTCTAAGCACGTATGGTGATGCAACCGAGAATGAGATGGATGCACAAATAGAGGCAATCAAACCATTAATTGCGGATTATTTGATTGCAACAGAGGATTTAGCGTTGGAACAGATATTAGGTAATCTCCTAAAAGAACGCCAGCAAACAATTGCTACGGCAGAGAGTTGTACGGGTGGTCGATTGGCAGCTGCATTGAACGCGCAATCGGGTTCTTCGGCTTATTATATGGGTACGGTAGTCGCATATGATAATTCTATCAAGGAGCAAGTGCTTGGTGTACAGCATGATACATTGATCGCGAAGGGTGCCGTGAGCGAACGTACCGTTTGCGAAATGGCTGAAGGTGTTCGCGCTTTGATGTGTACAGATTATGCCATTGCAACCTCTGGTATTGCCGGCCCTACAGGCGGCACACCAGATAAACCAGTGGGTACAGTATGGATTGCATGGGCAACACCAATGGGGACAGAAGCCGAGTGTTTTCACTTTGGCGTTGCACGCGAACGTGAGCAAATTACCCAAAGAGCAGTTACTGCAGCGTTGGTTAAAATGATAAAGATTATAGGTCGTAGCTAATAAGTTATGGAATATATACGAGAATTATTTCTGAATCCTTCCGTGACGCAATCTATTGTGTTGCTCACGTTGGTTGTATGCTTGGGATTATGGGCTGGTGAGCACTTGCGTATCAAGAAATTTTCATTGGGTATTACATGGATATTGTTTGTCGGCATCATCTTCTCGTCCTTTGGTATATCTATTGATCCACAAGTTAGCCATTTTGCTAAGAATTTTGGACTCATCTTATTTGTCTATTCCATTGGCTTGCAAGTGGGTCCTTCCTTTTCGCCTTTTGGCACAAGTGGCCTCAGATTAAATCTCTTGGCAGTAGCGATTGTCGTTTTGGGTTGTGCTATTACGATAGGGTTGCATTATCTGACAGGTACGGATATGAGTACAATGGCGGGTATTATGTCGGGCGCGGTGATGAATACTCCTTCATTGGGTGCTGTTCAGCAAACGGCTTCGGATCTCTTAGGGGGAGTATCACCAGATATTGCAATGGGTTATGCCTTGGCATATCCTCTTAGTATTGTGGGACTTATATTATCTTTCGAAGTGATACGCTTATGCTGTCGAGTCAATCTTCGCAAGGAGGACGAAGACTTGCGACAAGAGAATATATCCGATGCAGATCCTATATGCGTGGATATTCGCTTGTCAGTGGTTAATGCTATTACACTTAGTGAATTACATGCTATTTGTCCAATAAATAATCTCTTGGTAAGTCGTGTTACTCGTGCGGATGGTAAAGATGAATTGGTGGATTCAACCACGGTGTTATATCCCAATGATATCATTCGTATCGTAAGTGACAAACGCCATGAAAAAGAGTTACAAGTATTGGGTGAGATTACGCACTATGGTTTCCAGGGGCGCGAACATTCGGATCACTTGATTTCTCGTCGTGTAGTGGTCACCCGTACCGAATGTAATGGCAAGCGTTTGAGTACATTTGATGTTCGTCATCGCTATCATGCTACGATTACTCGTATCAATCGTGCCGGTGTTGAATTATTGGCTCGACCTGATTTTGTATTGCAATTAGGTGACCGTCTCATGGTAGTGGGAGATCGTGATGATGTACGTCAAGTAGCAGATATATTTGGCAATGAGCT
>JAFYML010000352.1 GCA_017556595.1 Bacteroides sp. | reverse complement strand
GCTGAAGAGGGGATTATTCATGGCGTTGTTCAATGAGTTGTTGGTATAATTGTAGGTGTTTTTGCGCAATGGCATCGCTCGAAAAGCGTTGCACAACACCGTTGCGCAATGCCTCCTTGGAAACGATTGTTTGGGCTTCGGTCAGTGCCCAAGCAATGCCGTCGGCCAAACTTTCGGTGTCGTATGCCTTAGCTAGATAGCCGTTCACCTTGTGGGTGATGATATCCGTTTGTCCGCTATTGTCGAACGACACGGCCGGGCATCCGCATGCTTGCGCCTCGGCCAATGTTTGCCCGAAGGTTTCGTATTTCGAAGCCGAAACCGTTACATCGGCGGCGGCATAAAGGGTAGATAGTTGTTTCTTCTCTTCGATGTGTCCGAAATAGGTGTATGATACGGGCAATTCGGCAAGTCGTTTGGCATCTTTTATCCCACCAAAGAGTAGCAGATGCAGGTTGTTTTTCTCGAAATTGCCACGGCTGATAAGCGTTTGGATGGCCTCCAATAGATAGTCGAATCCTTTGATGGGGTCGTCTATGCGGGCGGCACCAAAGGCTATCAGTTGTTTGTCGGGGAGGTGTAACTGTTTGCGTGCTTCCTGTTTATCTGCCGGTTGGAAGTCGCTTAGCGATAGTGCGTTATGGATGGTTGTAATTTGCTTGTCTTGAAGTAGCGTGCTTTGTTTTACCAACGAAGCAAGCCATCGGCTCACGGCTACGATGTGTAGGTTGCCTTGCGCATATACCCCTTTTTTCTGCATGAAAATGCGGTGCGAAAGGTCGTTTTTGCTTGGGAAGCGAAGGTATGGACACGCTTGGCAAGCGGCTTGATAACGGTTGCATGTAGCGGCATGGTGGCAAATGGCGGTGCATGGCCACATGTCGTGCATTGTCCACACCACCGGTTTGCCCGATGCTAATATCTGTTCGATGTTTTTTAACGACAACATGCCTTGATTCACCCAATGCAAGTGGATGATGTCGGCCTCTTTGAATGCGGGCAATCGGGTGATGTCGGCACCTGTGTTGGCTATGGAGACGGTGAAGAGGTTTTTGCGGCTGAAGAGATTGTTCGTCCAAATGACAAAGCGCTCCCAAAGGAAGCATAGCTTCATGTAGAACGGCTTTGGTAGGGCGATGACGTGCGAGTTGTGGGTTTGCTTGTCGCGCACCAACATCTTGGCTTCGATGCCTTGTGCGTTCAGAGCATCGAGCAAGCGGTGGCAAGCTACGGCCGCACCACCGGTACGTTCGGATGTGTTGACCAACAATACTTTCATGCGCCAAAATCTCCTTTCAATGTTCGTTTAATGCGACGAATTGCCTTTGCCCAAAAGCCATTAGTGCGGTGGTAATAGCGCGCAAAAGCGGCTCGTGCCGATTCGTTTTCACAAATAGGTGTTATCTTCTCAACGGGTAGGGGTTGCATCCATAGTTGCGAGCCATACAAATCGCCTCCTCCGCAATGGGTGCCACTACCATCGAAGCCCTTGTTTTGCACCAACGAGCGACCTACATTGAGCGAAAGCATATCCTTGAGGAAAAGCGAAGCATTCCATCGGATGGCCCATGAATTGTTTTTGCCTTGCACTTGTCGGCGAAGCATGCGAGTGAAGCGGTAATTGCCGTTGAAGTCGAAGCGACGAGTCAGGTGGCGGCTTTCAAGTTCGCTCAATAGGGCTTGTCCGTCGGGATTGAAGTGTTGCCAAGCCCTCTCCCAAGTGGCCCATCCCCAACTACCGGTAAACTTGATAAGGAATGTATCGGGTAGCGAAGCGTCTTGTGTGAAGTCGCACGCTTGGATATGTCCCACTTGCGGCTCGTCTTTATACACCTCCAAGGCATCGTTCATGAAACGGAGGAAGTAGGGGGCTACCACCAAGTCGTCTTCCAACACAATTACCCGGCCGTAGCGCTGAATCTGTTCGGTGACTCCACCGATTATGTTGCGTGCAAGCCCCCAATTTGTTGTGCGCTCAATCACCTCGATAGCGGCAAATCCGTCGATGTGGCGAATCACCTCTCTCACTCTATTTACCAACGCTTCGTCCTCTTTATTGCGGGCGGCATCGGTATAGATGAAAAGCATGGATTGAGCCGCCTCGGCATTGGCTTGTAGGCTCGCTATCAACTGCTTGAGGTGGTCGGGGCGGTTATAGACAAACAACAATATGGGTGCGTAGGTTCTCATGAGGCAAGGAAGTTGGGTTGCTTGGTTTTAATATGTTTTCTTACGCGCAACACTTCGCGGCTTCTGCATAGCAAGCGGAAGCTGATTTTCAAGTAGGCCAATGCGTCGGTAAACTTTCCACGGCATAGCGATAAGCACGATTTCTTGATGCCGGCCAAGACGCTATAGGCAAAACTCATCCATGCCGAGCGGTGGGGGTTGGCATACTCCGAAAGGAGATAAACATACTCGGTGTGGAGGAATTTATCGTGTGTCACGGGACGATATTCGCGGTCGTGAAAGCCGTGAAGCGTAGGCACAAAGCCCACTTGAAAGGCGTGATGTGTCAAGCGGTTTACGTAGTCTTTGTCCTCGCCATAGTGGTAGAAAAGCGGAGAGAAACCGCCTACCTCTTTCAATACCGCGGTGGGGATATACCAAATGGCGGCATTGATAAAGGGTGTAGCTATGGGGGTATTGTCCGTGGCGGACAATACTGATTGATTGATATAATGAGCAAAACCGGGGTCGAGCTTATCGCCATTGCCCGTCAGGTGTTTGGGCGATAGGATGCCGAAGGTGGGATTTGCTTTGCTTACTTGGTGCAATGTTTCAATGACATCGGGTGCTATCCATGCATCTTGGTTGAGCAAGAAGACGGCCTTGTAATCGTTGGCCAAAGCAAACTTCATGCCGATGTTATTGGCTTGACCGAAACCGAGGTTTTCGTTGTTGGCTATTAGGTGTACCCAAGGATATTCGTTGCGGATGCGATGGGTGGTATTGTCTTGCGAGGCATTATCAATAACAATAACATCGACGGGCATAGTCGATTGTTGTAGGCTACCCAAGCATTTCTCCATCCAACGCTCGAAGTTGTATGAGACGATAATTACCAATATCTCTGCTTCTTTCTTCATACGCTCTCTTTGTTGATGAATTCACAACGGATATGCCCTATTTGC
>JAFYML010000351.1 GCA_017556595.1 Bacteroides sp. | reverse complement strand
TTTTAGCTATCATATCTTTTCTTGTTTTGTTTCTTTATGCAAAAAAAGCCCTCTGTGGGCAGAGAGCTTTTGGTGAGGTTCCTGGCGGATTCGAACCGCCGTACACGGTTTTGCAGACCGCTGACTAAGCCACTCATCCAAGGAACCAATTACCCTTTATTTGGGTTTGCGGATGCAAAGGTAGTGCTTTTTCTTGAATCACCAACAATCTTGGCGTTTTTTTTCTGCTTTTTTAGTGCGCACTCTTCTGTGCAATGCTGGCATGGGTTGTTTTTTGCCTTTATATTGCCGAAAAAGAGGTATATTTTGTATAGTACAATGCCTATACACACACCCACTACGAGCGCCACTGCCCACTCTTGCCAGTTTGTTACATCCATAGGCTACCTATTTGATAGATGCAGAAGGTGATTATCCACGCCAATATAGTGGTATATACGGCGGAGAATAGCGCCCATCGCCACTTGCCCGATTCTTGTTTGATGGCCACTAGCGTAGCGATGCACGGGAAGTAGATAAGCACAAACACCATGTAGCAGAAGGCTACGAGCGGTGTAATTGGTATGCGGCTACGCAAGCTCACGCTATCGGCTTCGCTATCGTTGGTGTATAGCACGCCCAATGTGCTTACTACCAACTCTTTGGCTCCTACGCCCGAGATTAGCCCGATACCTAGTTTCCAGTCGAATCCTAGCGGCTCGATGGCTGGTTCGATGGCTTTACCTATCTGTCCGATGTACGAGTGTTCTTGTTGTTCGGCCACGGTGTTGTAATTGTGGTGGTTAGGATAGTATCCCAATGCCCAAATTACGATAGAGGCCACTAGGATGATACCTCCCATCTTGCGTAGGTATTGCGCTCCCTTCTCCCAAGTGTGTCGGAAGATGGTTTTCATTGTAGGCATGCGATAGGGTGGTAGTTCCATTACGAAAGGTGTGTCGTCGCCTTTGAAGAAGCGGCTGAATAGTCGCGCCATGAGTACGGCAAGCAGAATGCCGATGGCATAGATGCTTAGCAGCACCAAGCTGGCCGTGCGTGGAAAGAAAGCGCCCACCAATACTAGATAGATAGGTAATCGTGCGCTACACGACATCAGCGGATTGATGAGCATCGTGATGAGGCGGCTCTTGCGATTTTCGATGGTGCGCGAGGCGATAATAGCCGGCACGTTGCATCCAAATCCCATGATAAGTGGTATGAACGACTTGCCGTGTAGCCCCATTTGGTGCATAATCTTGTCCATGATAAAGGCGGCACGCGCCATGTATCCCGAGTCTTCCATCAGCGAGATGCAGAAGTATAATATTAATATATTAGGTAGGAACACGATTACGCCCCCTACGCCGCCCACTACGCCGTCTATCAGCATATCCTTTAGTGGTCCTTCGGCCATGTTTTCGCGTAGCAAGTTGCCCACTTGCTCCACTAGCCATTCGATGGCTTGCATGGGATATTCGCCTAGCACGAAGGTGCCTTGAAACATGAGGTATAGGAAGAGGAAGAAGATGGGATATCCCCAAATGCGGTGCGTCACGATGGCATCGATAACGCGCGTAGTTTGTTCTTGTTCAAGGTGGTTATCCACGAATGTCTCCTTCAGTGCGCCCGATATGAAGCCATATTTTGCGTCGGTAATGGCTTGTTCGCTATCTTCGTTGAGCACGGTTTTCAGTCGTTGTGCTTCGCGGTTGCGTGTAGCGATAATCTTTTCGCCGTTGGGTAGTTGGCCGATAAATTTCTCGAACTCGCGGTCGTTCTCCAGCAGCTTGATGGCTAGGAAGCGTGTAGAGTATTTATGGCGTATTTGCTCGTTGTGCGATATCTCGCGCTTCACCTCCTCGATGCTTCGCTCCAACTCTGCGCCGTGGTTAATGTGGATGTGTCGGCTGAATTGGCGTTGGCGTTCATCGTCTTCGTAAATCTGTATGATGGTTTCGAATAGCAGGCTGATGCCTTCGCCCGAGCGGCTGATGGTAGGCACCATTGGTACACCGATTAGCTTGCCTAGGGTGGTGTGATTCAGCGTGTTGCCGCTATTTTTAAATTCGTCGTACATGTTCAGCGCGATAACCATGCGCACGTTCATGTCGATGAGTTGCGTTGTTAGGTAGAGGTTGCGCTCAAGGTTGGTTGCATCGGCTACGTTGATGATAACGTCGGGTGTTTCGTCTATGATGTGTCGGCGCACGTAAAGCTCCTCGGGCGAGTAGGCCGAGAGGGAGTATGTACCCGGCAAATCTACGATGCGGAAGTGATAGCCTTGAAAGTCGAAGTATCCCACCTTCGCATCCACCGTCACGCCGCTATAGTTGCCCACATGCTCGTGAGCTCCCGATGCGATGTTGAACAACGATGTTTTGCCGCAATTAGGATTTCCTACGAGCGCCACGTTGATGGTGCGTCGCTTGTCCAGCGCTAGCTTTTGTAGTGGTGTGTCCTCTTCTAATAGCAATCCGTCGTGTAGGGTGGGCGATGGCTGTTGTTGTGCTTCTTGTTCGGTGAGCACCTCTATCAGCTCGGCCTCTTGTCGGCGCAGGGATATTTCGTAGCCCATCAGCTTGTATTTAATGGGGTCTTTCAGCGGCGCGTTCAGCACCACCTCCACCGTCTTGCCTTTGATGAAGCCCATCTCTACAATACGCTTACGGAAGCCTCCGTGGCCTAAAACCTTGACCACTACGCACTTTTCGCCAGTTTTCAGTTCGGACAATCGCATACTACGCTCTCTTTTTGCGTGCAAAGATAGCGAATAGTTTGCATACTTGCAATATTTATTTAGAATCTATTTAAATAGTATCTGTATCTTTTTTCCTTTCGTGTTTATTTCCTTACTTTGCACTATGATTGAGCAACGAATATTCACTTTGAAACCTCGCACACGCGGCTTTCATCTTATCACCGCCGAGGTAGTGGCGCAATTGCCACCCTTGCCCCAAACGGGCATACTGAATCTTTTTGTGCAACACACTAGCTGCGCCCTCTCCATCAACGAGAACTACGACCCCTCTGTGCGTGCCGATATGGAGCAGATATATAACCGCCTAGTGCGCGAAAACGAACCATACTACCGCCACACCGACGAGGGTAGCGACGATATGCCTAGCCATGCCAAGAGTTCGCTCACGGGTGTATCGCTGACCATCCCCATCACCAACGGTCGCCTCAACCTAGGCACTTGGCAAGGTATTTACCTCTGCGAGTTTCGCGATTATGGTGGTGCTCGCCGCATAGTAGCTACGGTGGTGGGGGAGTGACTAGTGATTAGTGACTAGCTACTAGTGACTAGTGATTAGTGATTAGCACACATAAAAAACAACAATGCCCCGTGATTTACAGGGCATTGTATTGCTATTTTGTAGGTTTTTCCCCTATTTTTTCGCTTTTTCCATCACAAAATTCACTTTGATGGCTTGAACAGCGCTGTTGATGGTGTTGTAGATGGCATCTACGGCATCGGCGTTGGCGATATCGAACTGCTCGTTGGTAGCTTCCATTAGCTTGGCTTGCATATTGGTGTGGAAGTTTACAAATGCTGTCTTGTCCATACACAGATGCAATCGGTTGCCATTTACGCTTTGGAAAGCATAGAACACAACATCCTTCAACGTAGGCACTTTTTGGCTCATTGCGATGGTTATTTTGTTACCCTCTATGTTGATAGGTGCATCGAGCGTTTGTTTGCCATTGTTTTGATGATACGAGTAATTGATGGTGTTTGCATCGGGAAACTCGATGTCGAAGAGGAGCGCTCTCAATAGCTTGTCGAGCTCCGAGCCATCCATCTGTGCAAAGTTTACTGTATAGCCCATGAAGTTGATATCCTTATCCTCGCC
>JAFYML010000350.1 GCA_017556595.1 Bacteroides sp. | reverse complement strand
TTTTTTATTATTGGCTAATCTTGTTAATAGGCTAATTAACTATTTATCTAGTCCATGAACCCATTCAAAATGTAAATTTGTATAGCAATAACCTAAATTCAATGGAATGGTATTTTCAAAGTACAATGAATTAGGGTTATACTTGAATACTTCTATTTCATCTTGTTTATCGTTATTAATTGACAATAATACTATTGTATTCTCTGTCACGGCAGTTTCAAAAGGATTACAAAATGCTATTTGTTTTATTTGTAATTTACTACTAAATATTTTCCTCATTTGTTCATCCTCAAGGTTTAACATCCAAAATTTTGGGGTTATAAAACAAAGGTGACCACAAGTGTTCATTAAAATATCAATACCTAATTCATAGAACATCTTATATAAATCACTATTCCATTTATATTGAGGATAATCACGTTTATTTGTAACTACATACGGCGGATTACCAATCACAATATCAAATCCATTTTTGCCATCTTCTCGGTTGAAGACATCGCTAAACCAGGTGTGCCAGAGGAAGAATTGATTGTTTTCAGCAAGATTTAGTTTTTTAAGTTCGCTGATAATGGCCGGGCTATAGGCTTGTGATTCCAACTGCTTATTAATGGTATCGGATATCTCTTGCTGTAGCTTTATCTTCTTGTCGTGGTCGGCACATGAATAGTATATTGAAAGCAAGTGAGATACTTTCTTTTGTAGGATGTTTGTTTCATCATCGAACAAGGTCAATGTGATATTACGTTCTTCGGATGTAAGTTTGCTTAAATCCACCCCCATAAAACTCTCGATAAGCGAGTTGCCTTGCATAATTTTGTAGTCGAGGTTAGGCAATGGCGATGGAGTTTCCTCATCTACCACAATAGAAAGCCAAAAACGCAAACGGGCAATATCGACAGCACCTTTCTCTATATCTACACCATAGATGTTGTTTTGAATAATGCTCTTCTTAATCTCGGCACGATTATAATGTTCGCCACTTAATACCTCACGGCAATGCAAGAGTTCATTGAGCAAACCCATAGGGAATGCACCCGAACCGATTGCCGGGTCGCAAATCTTCACCTCTTTAAGTGCTGTAAGTAGTTTAGGCTTCTTTGCTTCGGAAATATCCATTACGCCCTCTTCGGGAGAAAGAACGAAGTTGCGAATCTTATCCTTTGCTATGCTTGTATTAGTTTCAAGGTAAGCAATAAGTGATTCCTGACACATGTAGCGTACAATCTCCTTCGGAGTGTAGAATGCTCCTTTATCCTTGTTATCTTCAAGTAAGTTCTCAAAGATTTTACCAAGCATTTCAGGATCGACACCCACTTCTGCATCGTTAGGGTCGTTCTCGTCAATAGTGAAGTTGTATTCGCTAAAGAACTGGAATAGGCGTTTGAAGTAGTCGGCAGGGAATACACTAACAGGTTCATCCTCTTCGTCACGTTCGAACAAACCACCATTTAGATATGGTATATCTTTCCATTCTTCAAGCAAGCTCAAATCCCAATTGTATTTATTAAACCAATATTCGCGTTCTGCAGGTTTGGTGTTCAAGATGCCAAAGAATAGTGGTTCAAGCACTGAATCGAGGTAATCGTGTTGATATTCCGAACGGTTGAACATGTTTTGCATATAGTTCAAATCACCACACATCCACCCTTTTCGTTGCAAGAAGTGTAAGAAGGTGATGCGTCCCATCATCTTTTTGATATAGTC
>JAFYML010000349.1 GCA_017556595.1 Bacteroides sp. | reverse complement strand
TCCCCTATCAATCATTTCAAAACCTACAAGTTTGCGCGTAACTCCTTCGGCCTTTTGTTGCGCCAAGAAAGCACGATTCACGAAGTCCTTGCCATCGACAAATTTGGTTATCCAACCAAGACCAGCCTCTATAGGCGATGTTGTATCGTCCAAATCGTTTCCATATAAACAGAAGCCCATCTCCAAACGAAGCGTATCGCGAGCACCCAAACCTATAGGTTTAATACCAAACTCAGCACCTGCTTCGAACACAGCATCCCAAATCTTCATAGCTGCTTCTGGATAGAAATAGATTTCGAAACCACCTGCACCTGTATAACCTGTATTAGAGATAATCACATCGGGCTCACCAGCAAATGCTCCATGTGTAAAATTATAATAAGGTATAGCAGCCAAATCAATATCGGTCAGTTTTTGCAACACCGCCAATGCCTTAGGACCTTGAACAGCCAATTGTGCCATTCTATCCGAAGAATTTTCAAGTTCTGCACCTTCTGTGTTATGGCTCACGCACCAATTCCAGTCCTTTTCAATGTTCGACGCATTCACTACGAGCAGATACTTTTCGGGTTCGTAGCAATAGACAAGCAAGTCATCGACAATACCGCCAGTTTCGTTAGGGAAACATGTGTATTGCACTTTGCCTGGTGTTAATACCGAAACATCGTTCGAAGTTACTTTTTGCAAAAATGGCAATGCTTGGGGACCTTTTACCCAAAACTCGCCCATGTGCGACACATCGAACACCCCTACTCCTTGGCAAACGGTCATATGTTCATCGATAATGCCTGAATATTCGATAGGCATGTTGTATCCCGCAAATTCGTGCATCTTAGCACCTAGCGAGATGTGTTTTTCTGTAAACGGAGTGACTTTCATTAATTAAGATTTATGATTATAACTTATGATTTACGTGCAGTAAGTTCGGCAATCTTCACAACTACGTTCATTGCCTTTTGCATGTTCTGTATAGGCAAGAATTCGTATCTGCCGTGGAAGTTCAAACCGCCAGCAAAGATGTTTGGACAAGGCAAGCCTTTGAACGACAACTGAGCACCATCTGTACCACCACGAATAGCCTTTACATGCGGCTTCACGCCAACAGCTTCCATTGCTTCGAAAGCGATATCGATGATGTGCATCACAGGTTCTATTTGTTGACGCATATTATAATATTGGTCGCGCATTTCCAATACAGCAACGGTTTCACCCCATTGTTCGTTCAATTTATTAACACAATCGGTAATGAATTGCTTGCGAGCTTCAAAACGTTCACGATTGTGGTCACGAATAATGTACGAAGCAGTTGTTTGCTCTACTTTACCATTGATACCTATCAAATGATAGAAACCTTCGTATCCTTCGGTATGGGCCGGAGTCTCTTCGGCTGGAAGCATTTGTATAAACTGATTAGCCACCAACATAGAGTTTATCATCTTGTTCTTGGCATAGCCTGGATGTACATTGCGTCCTTTGAACGTAATTTTAGCACCAGCAGCATTGAAATTTTCAAATTCCAATTCGCCCACTTCACCACCATCCATTGTATAGGCCCATTCGCAACCAAACTTTTCTACATCGAACTTGTGTGCACCTAAGCCAATTTCTTCGTCAGGATTGAAGCCGATACGAATCTTTCCGTGTTCAATTTCCGGATGTTCCTTCAGATAAACCATTGCCGAAACAATTTCTGCAATACCTGCCTTATCGTCGGCACCGAGCAATGTTTTACCATTGGTTACAATTAAATCTTCGCCTTGGTGAGCC
>JAFYML010000348.1 GCA_017556595.1 Bacteroides sp. | reverse complement strand
TGTTGCTTGTTTGGTCGATTTCGATTGAGTTATCGTTACACGAACGTGTACTTCGGCGTATTCGTAATCGTTATTGTAATCGTTATTGGTTGCTTGCTCGTTCGAATAGCTTGCTTGGTGATAATAGGGCATTTGAGGGGTTGTAGATGCCATTTGTGTATGTTTTTGGCTAGCAGCAGGCATGTGTTTCTCATCCTTATTGATTAGGATACTCTCTTTGCCTTGCGTTGCCTTAGGTGTATAAGCTATCGGCTCGTTTGTTATGTTGTTTACCTTTTCATTGCTATTCATCCATGAAAATGTTCTCCATCCTAAGACAAGCAATATGGTTGCGGCCATGCACCACCAGGCTAGACGGTGAACGTTTGTATGCTTTGCAACCGGCATGTCGAGTTGCAAATCTTCCCAAAAGCCTTCGCGCACTTCAAGTTGTGCATCGTCTAAACGGCATCGTATGCTTTCGCTAAATTTATCCACGTTTTTCATACTCCTTAATTTTTTTAATCAACAATGCTTTTGCTCTATGGTATTGCGATGTTGATGTATGTTCTTTAATATGAAGCAGTTGTGCTATCTCTTTATGCGTTTTTTCTTCGAATACATAGAGGTTGAATACGGTCCTACATCCATCGGGTAGCTCGGCTACCATTTGCATCAGCACTTCTTCCGAAATATGATTGCTTTGCTCTAATGCATCTCTTTCGTCGGGAAGGTTGCTCATGTATTCGTCGCTCACATGCATGCTTTCCAATCGTTGCTTTTGTCGAAGAAAGTCGATGGCTTGCGTCGTGATAACCCTTACTAACCAAGTTTTCAGTAAGCACTCTCCGCGGTAGTTAAAGTGTGTGAAGATTTTTATAAATCCATCGTGCAATACATCGTGCGCATCGTCCATATTGCCTGTATAACGATAACTTACCGCTAATAGCTGCTTTGCGTATAGGGTGTAAAGTCTCTTTCGAGCATTTTCCTTTCCTGCTCGACAACCTTTTACAATTTCCTCTATTTCAGCAAATTCTTGTTTCAAACCATTCGTTTTAGGCCACTGATGAATGTTGTTTTGCCTATTAGACGAGCAAAGTTGGGAAATGCTGCAAATAAATTGGTTAAAATTGCGTTAAAGTTTGTATTTTATAAATAAATGGGGAAACGATATAAAAAAAGTGCGGCAAAAGCATTGCTTCACCGCACTTACAATAGTATGTTAATCTGTTATCAGACAGCCTTAAAGCTCATATCCAATCCCTTGACAGAGTGGGTGAGCGCACCTACTGAAATGAAATCTACGCCACATTCGGCATAGTCGCGCAAGGTGTCGAATGTGATACCGCCCGACGATTCGGTTTCGAAACGACCACCTACCATCTCTACGGCTTTGCGTGTCATTTCGGGTGTGAAGTTGTCGAACATAATTCTATCTACACCACCCAAATCGAGCACTTGTTGCAACTCGTCGAAGTTTCTTACTTCAATTTCAATTTTCAAATCTTTTCCTTTGGCTTGGCAATACTCTTTTGCACGAAGAATTGCTTTGTCAATGCCACCGGCAAAGTCAACGTGATTGTCTTTAAGCAAAATCATGTCGAACAAACCGATGCGATGATTCACACCACCACCGATTTTTACGGCCATCTTTTCCAAGATACGCATGCCAGGAGTTGTTTTGCGGGTATCCAATACGCGCGTATTAGTGCCTTCCAAGCGTTTAGCATAGGTGCGTGTCATGGTAGCAATGCCGCTCATGCGTTGCATAATGTTCAACATTAAGCGTTCGGTTTGCAACAACGATTGCACGCGGCCGCTCACAATCATAGCTACATCGCCAGGTTTTACCTCGGTGCCATCTTCGATAAATACCTCTACTTGCATTTCGGGGTCGAAACGACGAAATACCTCTTTCGCAATTTCAATACCGGCCAAAACGCCAGCTTCTTTTATCAAAAGTTTCGACTTTCCCATAGCTGTAGCAGGGATGCACGATAATGTGGTATGGTCGCCATCGCCAATGTCTTCGGCAAACGATAGGTCAATCAATCTATCAATCAATTCTTGTTCTGTACTATTCATTCTTTAAAGTATTTAAGTATTGATGTGACAAAGATACGGCTTTTCTTTATATAGCTTGGAAATTTTAGCTATTTTTGTGCAAACTTTTACAGAAATACGGATGAAAACAACTCTTTTGGTAGTAGGACGAACGGTTGAGCCTTACTTTGTTACGGCCATTAACGAATATGTACAACGCACTCGACGCTATTTGTCGTTCGACATGGAGGTGATTCCTGAATTGAAAAATACGAAAAGTATCTCGGAAGAGGTGCAGAAAGAGAAGGAAGGTGAACTGATTTTGAAGTCGTTACAACCGGGCGATGTTGTTGTGTTGCTCGACGAAGGCGGTAAGGAGATGCGCTCGATAGAGTTTGCCAACTACATGGAGAAGAAGATGAATAGTGTGAACAAACGATTGGTGTTTGTCATTGGTGGCCCTTATGGCTTTTCGCAAAAAGTGTATGCGGCCGCTCACGAAAAGATTTCCTTATCGCGTATGACTTTCTCGCATCAAATGGTTCGTTTGATTTTTGTTGAACAACTTTATCGTGCTATGAATATCCTACATGGTGGCCCTTATCACCATGAATAATCCTTTTACCGAGCCTCTTATAGCCGCCCACGCCAACTTTCCTTCGCCTTGTAGCAAGTAGGTGAGCGCCTTCTTGGGTGTAGCTATACTTAGCAAATAGAGACAACAGAGTAATCGCTTGAAACCAAAACGATTACGACGAGCAAACAATACTCTTGCACGCGATAGATAAAACTCGCGCATGGGGCTTCCTTTGCGTGCGGTTTGTCCTTCTTTATGATAAATGGAAACCGAAGGCTCGTACCACAATTCATATCCTCCGCGCTTTATTTGCTCTGACCAATCAAGCTCTTCGTAGAAAAGAAAATAAATCTCTGTCATGGTGCCTACCTTTTCTATTACGTGCATAGGCACCATCATAGCCGCACCATGTAGCGAAGCCGTGAGGTGAGCTTCTGTGTGCAATTCGTGCGATTCGCCAAAGCCAATGCAACTATTTCGAAGGGTGATGTCGGTAAGCTCGGTAAAGCCTGCGTATTGTAGTTTGTCGGGCGCATGGAAGTAACGAATCATGGGCGATACGCCACCACGCTTCTCATTCATTTTCAGCGATGTTACAAGCTTTTCTAAAACCGGTTCTTTAATCTCGGTATCGTTGTTCAAGAAGAAGATATATTCGCCTTCGGCCAATCGTAAACCTACATTGTTTCCTCCGGCAAAGCCTGTATTTTCATTGCGTACCACCTTCACTTCCGGATATTGTTCGGCAATGACCGATGCTTCGTTTTGCTTCGAACCATTATCCACCACGATAACCTCGTAGGGATAGGTTTCGTGTTGCTTCAACGACTCGATCATGGCGCATGTATCGTGCAATCCGTTGAAGTTGATGGTGATGATGGATACTATAGGCTTCATGCTTTTTTAGGATTGTTTGTCCGAATATTTCTTTTTCCCTTATTGCCTCCTTTTCCATGGTGGTGAAATTTACCCTTCTTGCTAAATTTCTTTTCACTTCTTGGTTTATATTCGGGGGCTTCTCCCAATTCCTCAGGCATGGGTATTTTGTAAATATCCTTTTCCAAGAATTTTTCCAATTTGTAGAAATATCCTTGGTCTTGTTCGCTAACGAATGTAATCGCTACGCCATCATTGTTGGCGCGAGCTGTACGGCCGATGCGATGCACATAATCTTCGCAATCGCGTGGCACGTCGTAGTTTACCACTAAGCGAATGTCGTCAATATCAATGCCTCGCGATACAATGTCGGTGGCTACCAATACTTTAACACGACCGGCTTTGAAGTCGAGCATTACGTTTTCGCGTTGGCTTTGTTCTAAATCGGAGTGCATTTCGCCAACGTTTAGTTTCATTTGTCGCAACGCTTTCGTTACCTCTTTCACCTTCAGCTTGCTCGATGCAAAGATGATGACACGTTCAAGCGTTTCGTCGTTGAAAAGTGTTCGTATAATGCCTAATTTCTGACTTTCGTGACAGATGTATGCCGCTTGCATAATCTTGTCGGCAGGTTTCGATACCGCCAATTTTACTTCGGCAGGGTTGTTAAGAATGTTATTGGCAAGTTGTTGAATCTTAGCGGGCATCGTAGCCGAAAACATAATGGTTTGTCGCTCCTTTGGTAGGAATTTTACGATTTGCATAATGTCGTCGTAGAAACCCATATCAAGCATTCTGTCGGCCTCGTCAAGGATGAAATAGGATACGCGCGACAAATCGACATAGCCTAAACTGAGGTGCGAAATAAGTCGTCCGGGTGTAGCAATCACTACATCGGCACCTAGCGTTAAACCGCGTTTTTGTTGCTCAAACAAAATGCCATCATTTCCCCCATATACAGGCACGCTACTCACCGGCATGAAGTAGGAAAAACCCTCCATCTGTTGGTCGATTTGTTGCGCCAATTCGCGTGTAGGAGCCATGATAATGCAATTTATGGCATCTTCAGGATGCTTTCCTTCGGACAATTCGTTGAGCACCGGCAATAAGTAGGCAGCCGTTTTTCCGGTACCTGTTTGCGCTACGGCAATCAAATCGCGTCCTTCAAGAATAATCGGTATCGATTGCTCTTGAATAGGTGTACACTCTTCGAAGCGCATAGCATCGAGCGCGTCCAACACTTGGTCGTTTAAGGGTAGTTCGCTAAAATACATGATGGTTATCTAAAATTCGGATGCGAAGATAGTAAATTATATCCTAAAATGTGCTAAAGCCGTAAAGATTAGCCCTTTCAATGGTTGTAAATTGCTTGATTTATGTCAAAACATGTTATAAAACATGCTTTTTAGACACTTTTCTTTGGCCGAATATTGAATTGATTGTATCTTTGCGCCCGATTTAAGGCATGAAACTGACTTAATGATAGACAAAGTTGCTTGAAAAAGCTATTTTTCAGCAACCAGTATTAACTAAAATCACCTTGCATGAGACATGTAAAATGGATTTTTGTTGTATTAGTAATTAGTTCCTTGACTTCATTTATTGGAAAAGACAAGCCTACGGGCGGTCTTAATGTGGGAGACATAGCCCCGAATTTCTTAATTCAATCTATGTCGTCCGAGCAATCATCCGATCTTGCTTCATTAAGAGGTAAGTACGTGTTGCTCAATTTCTGGGCAAGCTACGATGCACCTTCGCGCATGCAAAATGCAAGTCTTAGTCAAGCTATTCGTTCGCTTTCGCCCAATCAAGTGGAAATGGTTTCCGTGTCGTTCGATGAATATTCGTCTATCTTCAATGAAACCATTCGTAAGGATAGGATAGCTACTACCGCTTGCTTTGTAGAAACACAAGGTGAGGAATCTGATTTGTACAAGCGCTATCGTTTACAACGCGGATTTGGTAACTATCTGATAGATGACAATGGTGTGATAATAGCCAAAAACATCTCTGCTGATGAACTTTCGGCTTACTTGAATTGATTGCTTCTGCGCAATTAAAGAACCTGTAAGAAGAGAGTAGAAACAAAAAGAGGAAATTTGAATACAACAAAAGCCCCTATGATTCTTGATTCTTTCAAGCGTCATAGGGGATTTTTATTTTTGTATGTTTCAAACCTTATTGCGGTGCCTTTTTGTATAGGTAGAATGCGATGCCCATATATAAAATGTTGGGAAGCCATACCGCTATAACCGGAGGCATACTACCGCTTACGGCAAAGGTAGATGCAACGGTTTGGAAAAGGATGTACGAGAAACTCAACGCCAAGCCTACACCTAAATGCAATCCCATACCACCTTTTACTTTTCTGGACGATAACGATACGCCAATCAATGTTAAGATGAACGAAGCAAACGACATGGCTATTCGCTTGTGATACTCAATTTCAAATTCTTGGATATTGGCAAATCCACGTTGCTTTTGCTTGTCGATATATTCGCTTAGTGCAGGACTAGTTAAAATCTCGTGCTGATTTTTCATAATCAAGAAATCCGATGGCTCCATTACCAATATCGTATCCAATTGATTGCCTTTGGTTATGGTTTCGCGCATGCCGGTAAGTTCACGAATCATGTAATCCTTAATAATCCAATGATGCACTTGTGCGGTATCGTAGGTAATGCTTCTTGCCGTTAAATGCGATACCAATTGCTTATCAACAAACTTATCGAGCGAGAAACGATATCCCGTTTGGTTATAGTTTTCAAAGCGGTCGATATAGGCTATTACACCCGAATCTACCTCCAATTGGATATTCCTTGCCGTGTTGGCTTTTCGTTGTTTGTAGTATTTATCTTCAAAGTTCAAGCGCGTTACACTACCATTGGGAATGATGAACGAGCCTAAAAGATAGGTCACCACCGCAATGATAGCTGCCGACACCATATAGGGGCGTAACAATCGCTTGAAGCTCATGCCGGTAGAGAACATTGCAATAATCTCTGAGTTCTCGGCCAATTTTGATGTAAAGAAGATTACGGAAATGAAAACGAACAACGAACTAAACAAATTGGCGAAGTAGGGGACAAAGTTGGCATAGTAATCGAAGATAATGGCTTGCCAAGGAGCTTCGTTTTGTGCAAATTTATCCATCTTTTCATTGAAGTCGAACACCACCGCAATCGAAAGAATCAACGCAATGGCAAAGACGTACGTCCCCAAGAATTTCTTGATGATGTAGTAGTCAATTCGTTTCAAGAAGCGGTCTTTTCCCACGAAGGGTCGCTTCACTAATTTCCATATTTCTTTTAGTTTGTTCATCATAATCTCGTAGAAAGTCGTTTTACCATCATAGGTTTCCAAGTAGCAAAATCACCGGCAATGATGTGTTTGCGTGCCTCTTTCACCAACCATAAATAGAACGCAAGGTTGTGAATAGATGCTATTTGCATGGCCAATAATTCTTGTGCATGGAATAGGTGTCTTAAGTATGCTCTGCTATATAGTGTGTCCACATACGATGCACCATCTGCTTCGATAGGTTCGAAATCGAACTCCCATTTCTTGTTCTTCATGTTCATAATGCCGTTCTTGGTAAATAGCATACCATTTCGTCCATTACGTGTAGGCATCACACAATCGAACATATCCACGCCTCGCTCAATGCCTTCGAGAATGTTTATCGGTGTTCCCACACCCATTAAGTAGCGTGGCTTATCCTTTGGAAGAATTTCGTTTACTACCTCAATCATTTCGTACATCTTTTCCGTTGGTTCGCCCACGGCCAATCCTCCGATAGCGTTTCCTTCGGCATTTTTCGATGCAATGAATTCGGCTGAACGTTTTCTCAAATCGGGATAAACACATCCTTGTACGATGGGGAAAAGCGCTTGCTTATAACCATATTTCGGTTCTGTTTCGTTGAAACGAGTCAAGCATCTATCCAGCCATCTGTGTGTAAGCTCCATCGATTTTTTCGCATATTGATAATCGGCATCGCCTGGTGTACATTCGTCGAATGCCATCATAATGTCGGCTCCAATAGTGCGCTCAATATCCATCACACGTTCGGGTGTAAAGAGGTGCTTGCTTCCATCGATGTGCGAACGAAATTCCACACCCTCTTCCTTCATCTTGCGAATACCCGATAACGAAAATACTTGGAAACCACCACTATCAGTCAGCATTGGGCGGTCGAAACC
>JAFYML010000347.1 GCA_017556595.1 Bacteroides sp. | reverse complement strand
TTACTTGGATAGTCGGGCCAAATATCTTCGATACTTTCGTAAATTTCTCCCTCGTCTTCCATTTCTTGCAAGTTTTCGATTACTTCCAACGGAGAGCCTGAACGGATTGCATAATCAACTAACTCGTCCTTGGTTGCTGGCCAAGGTGCATCCTCTAATTTTGATGCCAATTCCAATGTCCAATACATACGCTATATACGATTATAAAATGTTAAACTTAATGCTTTTTCTATTTTGGCACAAAAGTATAATAAAATCTTTCATTAACAAGGGTTTTGCCAAAATATTTCTTCCGTACCTTGTTCGGCGTTTAGCAAACGAGCCAAAACAAACAGATAATCGGAAAGACGATTGAGATAGGAGCAGACTTCGGGCGATAATGACACACGACGCGCCAACGCCAGCACACGACGCTCGGCACGACGGCACACGGTGCGACAAACATGACACTGAGCCGACGACATACATCCACCAGGAAGCACGAAGGCACGAAGCGGAGGCAACTGGGCATCGATGTGGTCGATGGCCGCTTCCAACGCTGATACCATGGCGGGGGTAACGGCGGCGGTGGTAGGCACATCGGATGGTGTGGCCAATTGGGCACCAATGACAAACAAGGTGTTTTGCACTTGTTGCAAAACTGGTAGTTGAGCAGATGACGAAGGAAGCTGCGCCACGAGCAAACCCACGTGTGCATTCAGCTCGTCGATAGTGCCGTAAGCTTCGAGGCGGTAGTGTGTTTTTGGTACGCGATGGCCACCAATCAAAGAGGTGCGGCCCTTGTCGCCTGTGCGTGTATAGATTTTCATGAGAATTAAAAATTAAAAATTGACTATATAGTGTTGCTTAATACGTGAAGTATCGAAAAATATTAATCCAAGGTAGTAAAGATCGAAAGTAATGCCTACCCGCTCGTCGGTTTGCCACTCGTGCCAAAGTTGCTTCATAGCTTTGGAATAGCCAATACCCTCGACCACAAAAAGCGAACGTTGGGTAGTGCGCCGTACGCATACTTCGAAGGCTGCGGCCACTTGTTGCGGATGACGATAATCGTGCAGATAGAGGAAATCGATGGGCTGGTCGACCTCGAGAAATAGGTTATCGATGGATGATGCGCTGTTGTACTCAGCATGCAAACGAGCCGCTTTGAGGTAGAGCGACGAAGCCGCCAACGTACCTACATCGACAATCGTATTGGCTTTGACCTCATTGGCCAAGCGGAAAAGCAAGCGCTTGATGCGCAAAGGTTCGTATCGCCACGCGGCATCCTTTTCAGGAGCGAGTTGCTGCTCGAGTTGCTTCAACTTATCGTAACTATAATAAGGCGTACGCTGATAAATAACACCAGTTATCAAATTGAAGGCAAAGGGCGAATGAACACCATATCCACGACGATAACGAATGCGGCTTAACCAAACAAACAATCGTTTCATAAATTATTTATTACTTCACGGACGCATCATGATGCGTCCCTACAATTCACTAAACACTAAACACTAGTCACTAGTAGCTAGTCACTAGTAGCTAATCATTAAACACTAAATCCGCCTTTTCTCCTTTCTTCAACGTCAGGTTGATGAAATTATCGGTTGTAGTATATGCCTGACCAATACCGCTAATACGAGCCGAACGAATGCCACGAGGCATTTTCAACACAAACGTACCATCGTTAAGGGCGGTCAGTGTAAGGGTAGTTACCTTACCCTTGCTCCATGCTAAATCAATAGCCGCACCACCGCGTACACGCATACCTCGGAAGCTACCCTCGTGCCAATCATCGGGAAGGGCCGGCAACACCTCGATGAAACCGGCATGACTTTGCAACAACATCTCGCCCACACCGGCCGCACCACCAAAGTTACCATCGATTTGGAAAGGTGGATGAGCGCAGAACAAATTGGGGTAAGTGCCACTGACATGACGACCGGTTTCGCCATCAATGGCTGGTTGCAACAAACTACGGAAGAGCAGCCACGCACGATTGCCATCGCCAAGGCGCGCCCAGAAGTTAATCTTCCATGCGCGACTCCAACCCGTACCACCATCGCCACGACGCTCCAATGTTTGTCGGCAAGCCTCAGCCAATTCGGGTGTGGCATAAGGAGTAATCAAATTGGCCGGATGCAAACCATAGAGGTGCGACACATGTCGGTGTTGCGGATCGTCTTCTTCGTAATCTTCAAGCCATTCTTGCAAATAGCCTTTATCACTGATTTGCATGGGTGGGAAGTGCTGCAAAGCCGATTGCAGACTATCGGCATAAGCCTCATCTACACCAAGTATATGGCTAGCCTGAATAACATTTTGATATAGTTCGGTAAGCAATTGCACATCCATCGTAGGACCCATGCAGACACTAACACGGTTGCGGTCGCCTTCTACATAAAAACAATTTTCGGGCGAGGATGTTGGTGCGGTGACAATCCATCCATGTTGCGGTTCGGTCACCATGGTAGAAAGGAAGAAACGAGAAGCCCCTTTCAACAACGGATAGATACGTTGCAAATAGTCTGTGTCGCCCGTGTAAAGATAATGTTCCCACAAATGAGCACACAACCAAGCACCACCCGTATTGGTAGCTCCCCACAAAGGGTGTTCACCAGGAGCGGTATAGTTCCATACATTGGTCATCATGTGCAATACCCATCCCTCGGCATCTGCGCCATAAAAACATTTGGCACTCTCTTCGCCCGATGGGACGAGACGCTCAACAAGTGTTGTCAATGGTTGGTAGAGTTCGCCAAGACCGGCTTGCTCCAAGGGCCAATGATTCATCTGAATATTGATATTGGTGTGATAATCGCCATTCCAAGGTGCCCAAAGACCATCGGCCCACAATCCTTGCAAGTTGGGCGGCAAGGAACCCGGGCGAGTGCTGCTGATAAGCAGATAGCGACCATAGTTATAATAGAGGGCTGCCAATGAAGGAGAAGGTTGTTGCTGAAAAGCAAGCAATCGTTCGTCGGTAGGTAGTTGGTCGTCGGGTGTAGTAGGGAGCGATAACGACACGCGGTCGTAGCGTTGCTGATGGGCAAGCATATGGGCCTCTTTGGTGGGAAGAGGCGCCTGAAGCAAACTATCGCATAAGGTTATGTATCGTTCACCGGGGAAATCGGTGCCTGCTGCTTGATAATTGGTGGTGGCCGACACGACCAACCAAACATCGTGGCCACCATCGAAACGGAAGCCTTCGTCGGCCGTTAAGGTGACATTACCGGCCGCAGCGAGCAAACGCATTGCTGCACGATAGCGCATGCCAGGCTGATTAGGATTGCCGCTATCCAATTGTCCGCTTAACACCAATTGCTGCCCTTCAACAGTAAGTGTAGCACGCTCGCCTCGATTCAACGTAGCAGTAAAACTGAGGGTACGCGGTTTATCGGCCGTGAGATGCACTAACATCACATCGCCCGTATGCGAAACAAAGTACTCGCGACGGTAATTCACACCTTGATATTGGTAGGTGGTATAAGCCACTCCCTCCTGCAAATCGAGCCAACGACGATAATGAGTTGTACTATCGTGGTTAAGCACAATGTCAAGACTACCCAATGTCTGATAGCTACCATAACGCCCATCACTTTCCTGTTTCTTAGGCACAAAACTACTAAACATCAACGCTTGCGCTTCGCGATTGCGCCCTTCGAAGAGCAACGAACGAATCTCTGGCAACGACTTAGCTGCATCCGGATTGCAATAATCACTCTCCGAACCGCTCCACAAAGAGATTTCGTTCAGTACAATATGTTCGCGTTCAGTACCGCCATCGGGCATCATTCCCAACCTTCCATTACCCAACGGCAGGGTTTCTTCCCATATCTGAGCGGGGGCATTGTAATACAAAGTATGATTCGCATCAAAGGCATCGGTGCCAGAGCTACATGCCCCAACCACCCAAGTCAATGCAAAAGATAGCAAAAAAATCGTTGACAACTTTTTCATCGTTTACAATATATTATCATTTCGCTTTCAATGTCAATTGTGCAGATTCCAATCCGTCGGCCGATGCATCAAGGTGAATGCTTCCACGCTTACCATCCGATTGCAACACCACCAAACATTTGCCATAGAAGGCTTTACGGTGATTATCCTTGAAGCGTTCCATAGATGTTTGGCTACCATTATCCACACCGGCTATAAAGGCACTGCCCGATACCGAGAAATGGATATCATCCTCCGCCCAAGGACAAAGGTTACCATCGGCATCGACCACCTCGACGGTGACAAAGCTAAGGTCGCGGCCATCGGCATGAAGGTTGCTGCGGTCGGGAGTTAAACGTATAGCTGCAGGTGTACCGGCTGTGTGTATTTGCTTGCGCGCCACCTCTGCCCCATCCTTACGGGTAACCACCTCGACAACACCGGGCTGATAGGTCACACGCCAACAAACATGAAACTCCGTGCTCATATCAATGTCTGCACGCCACTCATCGGTCTGATGATCGGCTGGTAGTTTACAACGGATGCCTTGCGACACACCATTGATGAATAGTTCGGCCTCGTCGGCATTGTTATAATAAGCCCACATATCAACGGTTTGTCCCTCTTCCCAATTCCAATGAGGGAAAAGGTGAAGCACCGTTTTATCAGGGCACCACTCGCTTTGATAGAGGTAATACACATCTTTCGGGAATCCGGCTAAATCGACCACCCCAAAGTAACTACTACGAGCCGGCCAGCCATAAGGAGTAGGCTCGCCCAGATAGTCGAAACCTGTCCAGATGTACTGACCACTGATGTAAGGGGTATGCTTAACCAAAGCCAATGTACCTTCGTGACTATTTCCCCAAGGTACATGACAATTGTCGTACGACGAACAAGCAAACGATGGATCGCTATAGGGACGGCTCCAATGTTCGGGACAAATAACCACCGAATCGCTAGGCATACGATAAAAGCCGCGTGTCATCAAACCGGAAACACTTTCGGTAACAATGAAAGGCATGCCGGGGAAGTCGGTAGGTACATTCTTAAACCAATCGTCGTGATAATTGAAACCGATAATATCGAGTGCACCGGCACGGAATAGGTGATTGCCGGGGCTTGGTTCGTTGCAACCTGCGGTAATAGGACGTGTAGCATCGAGGGTGCGTGTCATATCGGCCAATTTGCGGGTAAGCAAAGCATTGACAGATAGTTCGCCATCGGCTTTTGCCAATTGGTCGGCACTATGTCCGAAGTTCAATATCATGTTTGCCTCTTCCAAACTTAATGTATCGGCCGCGGCATCGCTCCATTGCTCCAACACTTCGTTGCCAATGCTCCACATAAAAATACTTGGGTGATTGCGGTCGCGAAGCATCAAGTCGGTCAAGTCGTGTTCGTGCCACTCATCGAAATAGCGCGAATAGTCGTGTGCCGTTTTACGCTTACGCCACATGTCGAACGTTTCGTCCATGACGATGAATCCCATTTGGTCGCAAAGGTCGAGCAATTCGGGTGCCGGCGGATTGTGCGAACAACGAATGCCATTACAACCCATCTCTTTCAATATTTCAAGTTGACGTTGAAGCGCACGCACATTGATTGCGGCACCAAGGCAACCCAAATCGTGGTGCATACATACACCGTTTATCTTCATCGGTTTTCCATTTAGCGAGAATCCTTTTACTGCATCAAATTCGAAGTAACGTGCACCGGTGGTGGTAAAATAGGTATCAAGCACATGACCATCGGCCGAAATGAGTTCGGTGCACACACGGTACAAATACGGTGCATCTACGCTCCACAATCGGGGGTTGGCCAAAGTGAGGGATTGAGTGGTGGCGATTATAGCATGCGCCTCGAGCGTAAGCAAAGTGGGTTCGGCCACGGCCACTACATGCCCATCGGCATCTATCAAAGAGGATTTCAATGTAATGGATTGCGCCTCGGTGGTGGTATTCTCTACATTGGTTTGTACGGAGAAAATCGCTTCCTCGGGCGTAACATGAGGTGTTGTGACGTATGTACCCCATTGAGCAATGTGAATGGGGTCAAGCACGCGAAGCCATACATGACGATAGATGCCGCAACCCGAATACCAACGCGAGTTGGGTTGTTCGGCATTATCTACACGAACGGCCACGACATTGGGTTTTCCCCATTCTATGTAAGGGGTAAGGTCGTAGCTAAACGAAATATAGCCATACGGACGTGTACCCAATTCATGCCCGTTGATATAGACGGTAGCATTCATATAAGCACCATCGAAATCGATGTATAGCCTTTTGTTGCTATCGGCAACATTGGGCGTAAAGGTTTTGCGATACCAACCAATGCCGCCCGGCAAAGCTCCTCCACCCGTTCCCGAAGGATTGTTTGGCGAAAAATCGCCTTCGATAGCCCAATCGTGAGGTAGGTTCAGCTTACGCCAGGCCGAGTCGTCATACGCACAATTGGCGGCAGAAGCATCATCGCCCAACAAGAAACGCCAATCATCACTAAAATTGGTGCGACGAGTATCGGGTTCGCTTTGCGAAGTACAACCGACTAAGAAAATAAAAAGTAACAGATAAAAATTAAGAATTGAGCAGTAGCGCATGTTAATTAGGGGTTAGAAGGAGTTAGAGGGAGTTAAAGGAGTTAATTCTTTTGGCTAATAGGCGCGGCCTGTGATAACTCCTTTAACTGCTTCATATTACAAAGTATGGTTATAATTCAACATTAACTGCCTCTCCATTGTATTTCACTTCGATACTCTTTACATCCTGCGCGCCAACGCCTACCGGAGCATCGGGCGAAACCTTAACTACACGGAAAGTACGCTCTTTCAACATACCGGGGAATTCACCTTGACGCGCACCGATAGTCAACTTACCATCAACATCGTTGTAAGCCATCGGAATCATTGCGTAAGCCCCCTTTTCGTAGTTGTAGTTAGTGTTTTCATCTTCGTATAGTGTAAATTCACCATCGGCACCAGTATAAACATAAAGGGTTATCTCTTCAGCTTGTTTTTCATCGCTATATTGCATATCCGGACCTATAGGCAAGATACTACCTGCACGCACATACAAAGGAATACGTTCGTACGGAGCATCTACCGTCAATTGTTCGCCACCGGCTACAAACTTACCGCTATAGAAATCGTACCAACCGCCACAAGCGGGGAAGTACATATCTCGCACGCGAGCACCATATTCATACACCGGAGCCACCATCAAAGCCGGACCAAACATGTACTGATCGCCAATGTTGTTTACATTCACATCGTTTGTAAAGTCCATTACCAACGGACGCATCATGGTGTAGTCGGCAAAGTGTGTCATACCAGCCATAGAATAGATGTAAGGCATCAATTTATAGCGAAGCTTGGTATAGTACACCACACTATTGTAACAAGGATGTCCTTCGGGAGCAATGTTCCATATTTCGCGGAATGGGTACTGACCATGTGCACGGAACAACGGACAGAAAGCACCAAACTGATACCAACGTGTGTTCAACTCGCGCCACTCTTTGTAATCGGCATTTTCCTGGCCCGTACGATTATAAAGTTCTTGACCAGCTACATAGCGATTCTCCACACAGAAGCCACCAATGTCCATTGTCCAATAAGGAATACCACTAACGGCAAAGTTCAGTCCGGCCGAAATTTGCGCCTTCATATCTTCCCAACGGGTAGCGATGTCGCCACTCCATGTAGCTGTACTATAGCGTTGCAAGCCGGCAAATCCCGAACGAGTCAGCAAGAATACACGTTTATCGGGATCTACGGCGCGTTGTCCGTTATAAATAGCATCAGCATTTACCAAAGCATAGGCATTGAAGTATTGATCGGATGGGCCAAGAGCAGTAGGACCACACAAATCCTTGCGATATTCAATATCCGTACAATCGCGTATGTTTGGTTCGCTTGCATCCATCCACCATGCATCGAAGCCTAGAGGATAGTAGTGATCCTGCATTTGCTTCCAGAATAGCTTGCGTGCTTCGGGGTCGTAAGCATCGTAGAATGAGCCTAGATAACCGGGGCCCACCCAGTCGCGTATGCTATCCGTAATGGCTTGTCTGTACATCCAACCC
>JAFYML010000346.1 GCA_017556595.1 Bacteroides sp. | reverse complement strand
GGTTTAACCTTTTTAGTCATTAGATTAAACCTTATTTATGCCCATATCAAAGTGGTCGTAATCACGCAGCAAACGAGTTGTAACCACGCAGCAAACGCGTTGTAAGCACGCAGCAAACGGTCGCTATGCTCGGGGCAAATGATTGATAAGATGTGGGGTTAAACAGATATACCTTCATCGCTCTGTGAAGGTAGCTTTGTGGGCTTATGAAACTACCTTTGTGGGCTTGTGAAGGTAGCTTCGTAAAAAGGCGTATCAGAATCCGCTTGTTTGGCACGTTTGTAGGTCTCCTTCTTCGTCAGAGAAGATGAAGAAGGCTTCGATGGCGGGATTGCCTTCGGCCATTTCCAATGCTTTTTCTACACCCATTACCATAAAGGCGGTAGCGTATGCATCGGCCGTCATGCAATCGTTGGCAACAACGGTGGCCGATAACAAGCTATGTTGTACAGGATAGCCTGTAGAGGGGTCGATGGTATGGGCGTATTTCTTGCCGTTATTGTAATAGAAATTGCGGTAGTTGCCCGATGTAGCAATTGCGGCATCGGTTATCTCGACAATTCTTTCCAACTCTTGATTGGTGGCAAGCGAGTCATCGACCGGCTTGTTGATGCCTATGCGCCATTTCTTCTCTTTGGGGTTCTTCCCATGAACAACCACTTCGCCACCGATATCAACCATCATGTTCTTTACACCCTTGCTCTTCAGTAGGTTGGCAATAACATCTACGGCATATCCTTTGGCTATGGCGCTACAATTCAGCATCATGCGTTCGTCCTGCTTTGTCACTTCTCCTTGCTCGTTCATGCTTACCTTTTGATAGCCGGTTAGTTGCAACAGGCTATCCACCATCATTGAGTCGGGGAAACTACCTTGTTTGAATCCAAATCCCCAAGCATTTACCAATGGTGCTACAGTAATATCGAATGCTCCGTTGGTGGCTTCGGAAACTTCCATGCTCTTGCGGAAGACAGTAGCAAACAGTTCGTCGGCAATGACGGGCTCGTTTCTATTGATGCGGCTGATAGTGGCCGTGTCGTTGAAGGGTGATAGTGAGCCATCGAACACTTTCAGCATCGAGTCGATAGATGCTTTCAAGTCGGTTTTGCTTTGGTAGGTTACGCTATACATCGTACCAAAGATAAGGCCTGATGCTTTTTGATAGGGTGCCGGTGCGTTGTGGCGGGCAAGTATGCCGATAGTGGCAAGCGTAAAGATGGCCAACCACATAAAGTTGCGTCGATGTTTCTTTTCCATTATTGAAAAAATAGGTGTTCAATTAATATTTTTATGCCGATAGCTACCAATACGATACCGCCCAATCGTTCGGCTTTTAGTTTGCGGGCAATGCCATTCCCAAAGCCAATACCGATTAGTAAGCCGATAATAGACATGATAAACGATACCAAACCGATGATACCGATAGGCGAGAGAATTGTAGTGATGTGGTCGTATCCTAAGAAAGCAAAGGTGACTCCTATTACCAATGCGTCGATACTGGTAGCTACTGCTAATCCTAATATTACTTTAATGCAAGTAGGGTCGAAGTTGTGTTTTTCCTCTTCTTCCTTGAACGATTCTACAATCAT
>JAFYML010000345.1 GCA_017556595.1 Bacteroides sp. | reverse complement strand
GATGCACTTGAATTTGCCGTAGCTGCTTCGGCTTTGAAGCATACTATCAATGGCGACTTCAACTTGGTATCAATCGAAGAGGTTGAAAGCTTGGCCGGTGGTAATGCCAATGGTCGTGTACAACGTTGAGAATAAAAAAATAAAGATTTAAAATTAAGTATTAGAAGTTAATCTTATGGCAAGATTTGACAAAATAGCCGTACTGAACAAAATGGGTTCAACAGGTATGGTGCCCGTATTCTATCATAAGGATGCCGAAGTGGCAAAGAAAGTGGTTAAAGCATGCTACGAAGGTGGTGTGCGTGCATTCGAATTTACTAATCGTGGCGACTTTGCACACGAAGTGTTTGCCGAAGTGGTGAAGTTTGCCGCTACCGAATGTCCTGAAATGGCGATGGGAGTAGGTTCGGTAGTTGATCCTGCTACGGCTGCCCTCTATCTTCAATTGGGTGCATGCTTTGTAGTTGGCCCGTTGTTCAATCCTGAGATTGCTAAGATTTGTAACCGCCGTTTGGTAGCTTATACACCTGGTTGCGGAAGCGTATCCGAAGTGGGTGCTGCTCAAGAAGTGGGTTGCGATTTGTGCAAGATATTCCCAGGCGATGTGCTTGGTCCTAAGTTGGTTAAGGGCTTGATGGCACCTATGCCATGGTCGAAACTCATGGTAACAGGTGGGGTAGAACCTACACAAGAAAATCTTACCTCTTGGATAAAGGCTGGTGTTTTCTGTGTTGGTATGGGTTCGAAACTTTTCCCTAACGATAAGGTAGCCGCCGAAGATTGGGGATACGTTACTGAAAAATGCCGCGAAGCACTTGGCTACATTGCCGAAGCAAGACGATAATTTAAGGGTTATATATTCATTTCAAAAAAAGCGCTGACACCAGAGATGATGTTGGCGCTTTTTCGCTTTATTTAAAGGATATTTTAATAAAGAATGGCTGTTTTTTACATTTCTAGCCAATTTATTCGTCTATTTCAAAAATAAATCCTATCTTTGTATAGATTTGTTGACCACAATTTAATGTTTCTTTAAAATTTGAATTGTATTTTTCACATAGTTGATTGGATATTTTTTCTGCTCTTAGCAGTAAATGTACTCTATATCTTCGTATTCAGTATGGCTACGTTGAAAGGGATGCCGTCTAAACCTGCACCTACCGATAAACGTAAGCGATACTTGATTCTTATTGCGGCTTATCGTGAAGATGCCGTCATTCGGGAAACAGTAAAATCATGCTTAAATCAAGATTATCCAAGTGATATGTTCGATGTGTTGGTCATTTCCGATCACATGACGCAAGAAACGAACGATGCACTTAGGGCAATGCCTATCAAATTATTACAGGTAGATTTTGAAAAAAGTACCAATACAAAATCGTTGAAGGCGGCTCTTGAATATGTAGGAAAGGATGCTCCTTACGATGTGGTAATGATTATCGATGCCGATAACATCGTAGACAACAAATACTTATCGGAAGTAAACGACGCCTTCGCAAATCCTGAAGTAAAGGTTCTCCAAACACATCGTGTAGCTAAGAATTTGAATACAAATACGGCCTATTTGGATGCCGTTAGCGAAGAGATGAACAACTCTATTTTCCGCTTGGGACATGTTAATTTAGGTATGCCAACTGCACTTATTGGCTCGGGTATGGCTTTTGAATTTGGCTTGTTTTACGATGCAATGATGACCAATACATCGGTTGGCGGATTTGATAGAGTGTTGGAAATGAAATTGTTGTACGAAGGTCATTTCTTCTATTATCTACCTCGCACAAAGGTGCTCGACGAAAAGATTCAGAAGATGGATGGTTTCTATAACCAACGTCGTCGGTGGTTGTCGGCACAATACTATAGCTTTGCCGAATTTGTACACCATTTGCCAAGTGCTATCAAGGAAAAGAAATGGGGATTTATAGATAAACTTTATCAGCAAGCGGCTTTTTCGCGTGTGCTTTTATTGGGATTTGTCGTTATATTTACCATCTTAACAACAATTTTCTGTAGCGCTATTTCGTTGAAATGGTGGATAATATTATTGATTTTGCTCCTTTCGTTGGGCGTTGCTATTCCTCGTCGTTATTGGGGTTGGCGCTTGGTTCGTAGCATGTTGTTGGTGCCTTATTCGTTTGTATTGATGTTCATCAATTTGTTCCGTTTGAAGGAGGCCAACAAACGATTTATTCATACGGTGCATGGTGCAAAACCTACTGAGTAGTATAAACATCCAATACGCCACCCAACTTCTTTTTGTTTTTCCTACGTTGAAATTGCCAAAACTCTTTGGTG
>JAFYML010000029.1 GCA_017556595.1 Bacteroides sp. | reverse complement strand
TTTCTTAGCGATTCTTTATACGCTTCAATCGCTTTTTGTAAATCCTTCTGTCCGTGGAAGATAACTCCCATATTGTGGTAAATCTGCGCAAGATTTCCTTTATCCTTTTCCAATTTCGATGCAGCTACATATTGTTGCATAGCCTCTTCTACTTTATTTTGTGCAAGCAACGTATTGGCCAAGTTGTACATCGAAAAGGTCGATTTCGGATTTACATCCAATGCTTTTCTGTAGTTTACCTCTGCATCTACAAAAATACTATCGGCAAACAAGCGATTACCTTTTCTTATATAGTCGCGTTCAGCTTTTTGTGCATGAGCGGCCATGGTCACCAGCAACAATGCGAACGTTATAAAATATCTCTTTTTTCCCATCATAATCTTACTTTTTCTTGTCCGAGAATAGATGAATGTTTTTGAATAGCGGATTTTTGCGTTCAAGAATCAACATTTCCACTAGCAATAGAATAAGTATTATCCATGCAATGGCTTGGAATTGCTCGTTGAATTCTGTATAAACTTGTGTCTCCACATCCGCTTTTGCCAATTTGTTAATCTCCTTAGTGATAGCATTTTGCGCAGCATTTGTATTGTCCACACGCACATAAATACCTTGTCCCACTTGTGCTATCTCTTGACACATCTGTTCGTTCAGCTTTGTCACCACCACATTCCCTTCTCTATCGCGTCGGTAATCATTGCTACCAGGTATAGGAATTGGTGCACCTTCGGGCATACCTACACCCAATACATTTATCTGAATACCTTTTTCTACTGCACTTTTAGCGGCTTCCAACGCACCATCTTCGTGATTTTCACCATCGGTAATGAGAATAACCGTTCTGCCCACTCCTTCTTGCGGTGTAAAACTACGTGTCGATAAGTTGATAGCTGCTCCCAATGCCGTACCTTGTTTAGAGATGAGCGAAGGGTCGATTGTTTCAAGGAACATCTTTGCCGAGATATAATCGCTTGTAATCGGTAGTTGTGTAAACGCATCGCCGGCAAATACAATCATACCCACCTTGTCGTTCTCCATCTTATCTACCAATTGCGACACCAATCTTTTTGCTTTTTGCAAGCGGCTTGGTTGTATATCTTCGGCAAGCATTGAGTTCGAAATGTCGAGTGCTATAATTACCTCAATACCTTGACGCTTAACGGTTTCCAAGCGCGAGCCAAATTGTGGACGAGCCAACAAAACAGCAAATAAACCAATGGCTACGAACAGTATCCAAAATTTCACATCCGGGCGATATTTCGATGCATCCGGCATTAATTGCGCCATCAAATCAGGGTCACCAAACTTCTTGATAGCTCTTTTACGTCTGTAGTTCGAGTATAAGAATAGCGCTGCTAATAAAGGCAATAGCAGTAATAAATATAAATATGATGGTTCTTCGAATCTAAACATCTTTCTTCTCTATTTATTTTTGAACTCGTTTACGGAATTTTCTTCAAGATAGTATTTCGTAGCACTACCTCTAATAGCAGACACAAGAAAGCTATCAACGCATACAAGCGGAATTCCTCTTCGCGTTTGCTAAACTCCTTCACGTTCAGTTTTGTCTTTTCCAATTTATCAATTTCGGTATAAACCTCTTTCAATTTCGAGTTGCTTGTAGCACGGAAATAATCCGCATCGGTTGTAGCTGCAATTTGTGTCAGCGTGTTTTCGTCAATCTCTACAGGCATGTTCACGTATTGAACGGTTCCTCCAACTGGATATGGATAAGGTGCTGTACCATTGGTACCTACACCAATTGTATACACACGAATGCCGAAGCTTTTAGCTATCTCAGCAGCTGTTAGTGGCGAGATGTCTCCTCGGTTGTTCGTACCATCGGTCAATAAGATAATCACCTTCGATTTGGCTTTGCTATCCTTCAAGCGAGTAACGGCATTGGCAATACCCATACCCACGGCTGTACCATCCTCAATCAATCCACAGTTAGTATCTTTGATTAAGTTTAGCAACACCGCATGATCTACTGTAAGCGGACATTGCGTAAAACTTTCACCGGCAAATAGCGTGATACCGATATTGTCGTTTGGTCGGCCGTTGATAAATTCGGCTGCTACCTCTTTGGCAGCTTCCAATCGGTTAGGTTTCAAATCCTCGGCCAGCATACTTGTCGAAACGTCTATGGCTAGCATAATGTCTATACCTTCAATCTCGCTATTTTGCCATTTGTCGGTAGTTTGTGGCCTTGCTAGTACGATGATAATCAGTGTAATGGCTGCAATTCTTAATATGAATGGTAAATGCAGCAAGTAGTTTTTGTAGCTCTTTGGCGCTAACGCATACACTCTTGCATCCGAAATTTGCAATGTAGCTTCCGATTTATGCTGTTTCAAGATGTACCACACAATGTATGGTATCAGTAGCAGCAGTAAAAATAGATATTCAATATTGGCAAATACCATGGTTTATGAGTTATGCAAAGTAGTTATACAATTCGTTACATACATAGACGATGGAAACGAGCAATCCCACTCCTATCGCGGCAATGGCTATACCCAGCAGCACTTTTGTGCGTAGTGAGCGTTTTTCCACGATCGTAATCTCCGTAGGTTGTGGTTTGGCATTTTCATCCTCTTCTTCTTTAGTTTCGTTAATAAATTCGATGGCGCTTACCAGGTTTGCATCGTTTTCGTTCATCAGCGGATTATGCTTGGCAAACTTCACCAAATCGGCTGTTTGGAACAACTCTTTCAAGTCGGCAATTGCCTCTTTGTCCTTCATAGCCAAGAGGTTATCGATAATTTCGCTCGAAGTCATTTCCAACGCATTAAATCCAAAACGCTCTTTGATGTACATACGTATAGCATCGGTCAGCTCTGTATAGTAAGCTTTCGATTCTCCTTTTTGCCAGATGCGTTCCCCTTTTATGCGCTCCATCTCCTTCATGGCCACTTCGTGAGGAGGTAATTTAGGTTCTACCTTCACTTTGCGGATAATCGGTTTGTTGTCTTTTATGCGCTTAATCAGGTAAATCAGCAACAACAAGCATGGTACAAACAACACCACTATTGCGATGGTGGCATACCAATCTTCCCATTCGAAGGGTGCCTTCATAATTGTTTTTGGAGGGAAGAAATCATCCGGATGTTCCTCGTCTATAGGCACTTGTAGTGTGTAAACCTTGAGCGCCAATGGTTTCGAGTGGTACGGAATCGTATCTACCATTACTCGCATAGGCGGCAAGTAGTAGAGTGCCGAGTCGAACGATGTAATGGTATATTCTTGTGTAATCAGCGCACGCTTTCCGCCATTCAGCAATTGAGTGTCAGGCTTCGAAACGTCCAGCACCTCCACTCCTCTTACCAACGTATCTTTATACATAGGTAAGTAAGCTCGTTTGTCGCTATCCAACGAAACCTGCAATTTTATCTTTGCTTGTTGCCCAATCAAAATCTGTAGCGAGTCGATGGTTGCATCGACCGTTACCGATTGTGCGTGAGCGAATCCGGCAATTCCGAGTAAAAATATTATCAGAAAAAATGCTCTTTTCATCCTTTAGTATTAGTTACGTTTAGCAAACAAGTTCATCAAAGCCTTCACATAATCCTGGTCGGT
>JAFYML010000344.1 GCA_017556595.1 Bacteroides sp. | reverse complement strand
TCTATGGGAGTTAAAGGATATGTTTCGATAAATTATGACTAAAATACGACTAATTATGACTATTTATAGCTATCAAATGGAATTATAACTACAAAAGTAGCCAAACTCTTTGCTCTGTTAAGAACTTTGGCTACTTTTATATCAGAATTGTTTGACAAAGACAGTGCAAACCGAGAGCAGAATAAAACTTGTTTTAATTATGCCGAGGTGTAGCCTATTTTATTTAAAGCATAACGCAGAATATTGGTGCAATCTCGAAATCGCCAAATTGTTACCAACAACTTTCTACTATAGCATTCGCAATTTGTAATCCACGCATATTTCGTGTGCGATAACAGTCGAAAAACTTCTTTTTCCTTTTTTTTATTTGAATAATGCAGAAAAGGTTCTATATTTGAACCGATTTTGTGTTTTTACACCAAAAAAGAATAAATTTAAATCATTATATCATGAACCAAACTACTAAAAAAACGAATTGGCGTTGGTGGATTTGCCTATTATTGTTTGTGGCTACTACCATCAACTACATGGACCGCCAAGTACTTTCGCTAACTTGGAAAGACTACATCGCTCCGGAATTTCATTGGACCGATTCTCACTATGGAACCATCACTGGTTTCTTCTCCCTTTTCTATGCCGCAGCAAGTTTGTTTGCCGGCCGTTTTGTGGACTGGATGGGCACCAAGAAGGGCTACCTTTGGGCTATCTTTGTATGGTCGGTAGGTGCATGCTTACATGCCGGATGCGGATGGGCTACAATGCACATCGAAGGTGTGGAATCAATCGAAGCATTGAAAGCCATTGAAGCCGGTTCGCAAATAGCTTTGGCCGTTGCCACCGTCAGCGTATGGCTGTTCTTGGTGTGTCGTGCCATCTTGGCATTGGGCGAAGCCGGAAACTTCCCCGCTGCTATTAAGGTAACTGCCGAATACTTCCCGAAGAAAGATCGTGCCTTTGCTACATCGTTGTTCAATGCAGGTTCGTCGGTAGGTGCATTGGCCGCTCCTCTCTCTATCCCCATCCTTGCCGATGCTTTCGGTTGGGAAATGGCCTTCATCATCATTGGTGTATTAGGTTTTGTTTGGATGTTCTTCTGGATGTACATGTACGACAAACCACAGCAATCGAAGCATGTCAGTGCCGCCGAGCTTGAGTATATCCTACAAGACGAAAAAAGCAATGCTACTGAAGAGAAAAAAGATGTAGAGAAAAAGGAAAAGACTATTCCTTTCTTCCAATGTTTCCGCTATCGCCAAACATGGTCGTTCATCAGCGGTAAGTTCTTCACCGATGGTGTATGGTGGTTCTACCTATTTTGGGCACCGGCCTACTTCTCAGAATGTGGTTACTCAATGCAAACCACTACCGGTAAGATGTTGGTGTTTGTACTCTACTTAATCGTAACCGTAGTCTCTATCGGAGGTGGTTATTTGCCTAAGTTGTTCGTAGAGAAACGAGGAATGGAACCATACGCCGGTCGTATGTTGGCCATGTTGATTTTCGCGTTCTTCCCCTTGTTTGCTTTGTTTGCACAACCACTTCAAGGTGTTTCGGTTTGGTTCCCGGCAATCATCATTGGTTTGGCAGGTGCCGGACACCAAGCATGGTCGGCCAACTTGTTCTCGACCATTGGCGACATGTTCCCCAAATCGACCATTGCCACTATTACCGGTATCGGTACTATGGCGGGAGGTATTGCCTCTTACCTCATCAACCAAGGTGCCGGTTTATTGTTCGACTATGCCGCTGAAAGCCAAATGACGTTCATGGGATTCGTAGGAAAACCAGCCGGTTACTTCATCATCTTCTGCATCTGTGCCGTAGCTTACCTCATTGCATGGACAGTAATGAAGACATTGGTACCAAAGCACAAGCCCATTGTATTAGATTGATACACATTTTTAATCCCCTAAGCTTTAGAGGGTGCGTCAACATAAGTTTGGCGTGCCCTCTTTTCGTTTTTCTAATTATGCCTTATTTTAGTTTTTCTTTCAAACCTTTTTGATTAAAAAAATTAATTAATAACTTTGCACTCGACAACAAACACAATTGTTGTATTATGAAAAACATTAATTATTAAAAACAACATTTATGAAAAAATGGTTATTGGCATTGCCTTTGTTGGCATTGTTGGGTTGCACTTCGGTAGTGGACAATCCTGTATTAACAATTGAAGGCGGTCAAGTGCAAGGTGTATTGGCCGACAATCCTGGTGTTTATGTTTATCGTGGTATTCCTTATGCAGCTGCTCCTATCGGCGACTTGCGTTGGAAGGCTCCTCAACCTGTGGTAGCTTGGGAAGGTGTGAAGATTGCCGACACATTCGGTCATCCAGGTTATCAAGCTGTACACTATCCTGGTGGTTATGCTACTGAATGGGGATATGGTAAAGAAGCTCCTTATAGCGAAGATTGTTTGTATTTGAACGTTTGGACAAAGGCTCCCGGACAAGTAGATAAGAAATTACCTGTAGCATTGTGGATTCATGGTGGTGGTTACCGCGAAGGATGGGGTTCTGAACCTGAATTTGACGGACAAGAATGGGCTAGCAAAGATGTAGTGCTCGTTTCTATCAACTACCGTTTAGGTGTATTCGGTTTCCTTACTCACCCCGAGTTGGCTGCTGAAAGCCCACTAGGTGTATCGGGTAACTACGGTATCCTCGACCAAATTGAATCATTGAAATGGATTAAGAAAAATATTGAACAATTTGGTGGTGACCCCAACAACGTAACTATCTTTGGTCAAAGTGCCGGTGCCGGTAGTGTGAAGACTATCTGCGAATCTCCACTTGCTCGCGGTCTTTTCCACAAAGCAGTTATCATGAGTGGTGGCGGTATCAACATTCCTGCTACTGAAGAATCGAAAGCCGTTGCAGCTATGCCTGCACGCTCTTTGTTCGGTGGCCCACAAACATTGAAGGAAGCCGAATTGGAAACCAAGAAAGTAATGGATTGGGCTGGCTTTACCGATTTGGAAAAGATGCGTAGAGCTTCTACTGAAATGATTTACACTGTAGGTAACTTCTACAACGCAGTAAGTGGCGAACGTGCATTCATCACTGCTCGTCCGATGATAGATGGTTACGTAAGTTTGGAATCGTTCGACGATGCTACTCGCGATGGTTCATTGGCAGATGTACCTTATATGATTGGTTATACCTTGAACGACATGGGTTCTATGGCTCCTGGTATTGCTGAATTCTGTAAAGTACGCGCAGAAAAAGGTGGCAAGGCTTGGGCTTATGAATTTGCTCGTCCATTGCCCGATGATGGTTCACATCCTGAAGTTACTGCTCGCTTGAAGGGTGCTTTCCACTCTTCTGACTTGTGGTATGTATTCAAGTCGTTGAAGCACTGCTGGCGTCCTTGGACACAAGGTGACTGGGATTTGTCTGAAAAGATG
>JAFYML010000343.1 GCA_017556595.1 Bacteroides sp. | reverse complement strand
TTTCCGCTTGCTTGCTCGGCGCGTTCAATGGCTTTTGCGGCAAGGTTTCCGATAGGACCTAGGGTGATAACGGCCATGTCCTTGCCCTCTTTCAACTTGCGACCTTTGCCGATGGGTAACTCTTCGAGCGGGCATTTCCAGTCGGTCAGTACGCCACGTCCGCGTGGATAGCGAATAACGAACGGCCCTTTATTGGGAAGTTGGGCGGTGTACATTAAGTTGCGCAACTCGTGTTCGTTCATTGGCGAGGCAATGGTCATGTTGGGGATAGTGCGGAAGTAGGCCAAGTCGAAGGCACCATGATGCGTAGGGCCATCTTCGCCCACCAATCCTGCTCTGTCCAAGCAAAGCACTACGGGGAGATTGAGCAATGCAATATCGTGAATCACATGGTCGTAGGCGCGTTGCATAAAGCTTGAGTAGATGTTGCAGAAGGGGAGTAATCCCTCTTTTGCCAATCCTCCGCTAAAAGTAGCGGCATGTCCTTCGGCTATACCTACGTCGTAAGCACGATCGGGCATTTCGTTCATTAATATGTTCATTGAACATCCCGATGGCATGGCCGGTGTTACGCCTACCACTTTTGGGTTTTGTTGCGCCAATTCGAGCAACGTTTCGCCAAACACGTCTTGATAGCGTGGAGGCAATCCGCTTGTGTCCGATACGATGCGTTCACCGGTGTCGGGGTCGAACTTACCTGGTGCATGCCACACACCGGGGTTCTTTTCGGCAGGTTCAAATCCCTTGCCTTTGGTGGTGTGTAGGTGCAATATCTTTGGGCCATCCAAATCTTTGATGTCACGCAATACTTGTGCAAGCTTCTTCACATTGTGTCCGTCGATAGGGCCGAAGTAGCGGATGTTCATTCCCTCGAAAATGTTTTGTTGGTGGGCTACAATCGACTTCAAACTATTGTTGAAGCGAAGCATTGTTTTGCGTCGTTTCTCGTTCATGATACCCACTTTACAAAGTGCTTTATAGGCTTTGAAACGCAATTGGTTGTAGCGATTCGAGGTGGTGAGGTTTAGTAAGTATTGCTTCATACCACCTACGCTTCGGTCGATGGACATGTCGTTGTCGTTCAAGATGATAAGCATGTTGTTTGGCGTGGACGATGCATTGTTCAATCCTTCGAATGCCAATCCACCGCTCATACTACCATCGCCTATCACCGCCACGATGTGTCTATCATTCTCGCCTTTATGCTTGGCGGCAACGGCCATACCGAGTGCTGCCGAAATAGAGTTCGAAGCATGTCCGCACGCAAAGGTGTCGTATTCGCTCTCTTCGGGTGAGGGGAAGGGCTTGATGCCTCCCAACTTACGGTTGGTGGAGAATGAATCTTTGCGGCCGGTCAATATCTTATGTCCGTACGCTTGATGTCCTACGTCCCACACAATGCGGTCGTAGGGCGTATTGTATATGTAGTGCAGGGCTACGGTCAACTCGACGGTACCTAAGCTAGCGGCAAAGTGTCCGGGGTTGCACGAAACCTGCTTTATGATGTCTTCTCTCAGCTCTTTGCACACCTCGGGCAACTGATCCACGCTGAGCTTTCTCAACTCTTCGGGATTGTGCAAGGTATCCAGCAAACTGTTCTTTAAAGTATCTTCTTCCATGTTTATAATGTGCCTTATAAAATACAAAAGTAGTAAATCTACTTGTAATTTCCGCTTTTTTTGTCGCCTTTTTCACTTTATTCCCCTATTTCTTTGAAATAGTCGCCAATCTTTTGCTTGCTTTCGTGCTATTTATCTAGGCTTCTTCTATGATCTATGTAGGCTTGTTGATGATGCTCACGGCTGTGAGCAGAGTTGCTCACAACCGTTGGCAATATCGCTCACGCCCGTGAGCAAAACTGCTCACAAGTGTGAGCAATATCTACCACATCCGTGAGCAATGCAAAACATTCTATAAAGAACCACTAAACATCCTACATGGTTGGGGCATGAAATCATCACCTTTATTCCTCTATGTTTATATCATAATGCGATAGTTAAAGATTTTATTTTGGTGTATAGATATTATTTCTAACTTTGCATCGAGTTGAAAACAAATTAGCTATGAAAGCATTCGAAATTACCCTTAACGGAAAGAAAATAATTGTCGGTGCAGAGGATGGCCTACTGACTATCTTAATTAATACGCTTAATGCGAATGGAAGAAAAGATTCTTTTATACATTCGAGTACGGTGGAATATGACTCTAATACAAAGAATACGTGGCATGAGTCTCTTCCGATTAACGAAGGCGATGTGATAAAGATTAAAGTTGTTGATGCCGAAAATATCACTCCTCCAGTAAAGAGCATTCCCAATGAAAAAAATAAACGTCCCGAATCCAAATTAGAAAGATACTATCGGTTGGAAAACTTATTAAAACAGGAGGGACTGATATGAAAGGGTTTGTAATAGAAATAGCCGGCAACACCACTTGCGCAGCACTGGAAAAAGGTTCGGTGGGGGTAATCATCACGAACAAGGAGGGACATTCTCCTATCATCGTAAACGGTATGGATGAGCAAACTTTATCCTATACTTGGCTGAAGTCTGATTTGCATATTGGCGATGAAATAACAATCACTTTTGGTGATATTGGCGAATTGAAGGTATCCAAACCTATCTCCGTTAGAGATTTTCACGATGTGGAAGCCGAACGACAATTAATGTTGGATGCGTATCGGGAATTAAAGCAGGAATTATTGAAAGAAGGCTTGTTGAAAGAATAGCAAGCGAGCGATAAAAATCGGGCGATTATTATCCGTTACCATAAATAAAATGTATCTTTGCAATCTACAAAAAGGATTGTAATGATGAATCTGTTTACCACCATCGATATACCTACCTTACCCTCCTTGACGCATAGCGATAAGCTGATGCTGATAGGCTCTTGCTTTGCCACCGAGATGGGTGAACGGTTGCGTCGTGCAAAGTTTGCTTGCGACGTAAATCCCTATGGCGTGTTGTACAATCCGCTATCCATATCCCAAGCGTTGAGAGAGATGCTATCGGGTAAGGTGTATGTGCATGCCGATTTGTTTCTGTATGCTGATTATTGGCATAGTGCGATGCATCATGGCGATTTCTCTGCACCTACGGTCAATGAAGCATTGCAAACGATAAATCAACGTATTTCCGTGGCGAACGAGGAACTGAAAACACTTGATTGCTTGTTGATTACCTTTGGATCGGCATGGGTGTACGAAGAGAAAGAAACGCATCGCATTGTAGGTAATTGTCACAAACTTCCCGAACGAAACTTTGTGCGCAGACGCTTGTCGGTAGAAGAGATTGTGGATGAATATACCTCGCTTCTCAATACGATGATAGCCGACAATCCAACGTTGAAAATTGTCTTTACCGTTAGTCCCATCCGCCATGTGCGCGATGGCTTGCACGACAATCAATTGAGCAAAGCTACCTTGCTATTAGCTATCGACCAATTGCAACATGCCTTTCCCGAATGTGTGTTTTACTTCCCGGCATACGAATTGTTGATGGACGAACTTCGCGATTATCGTTTCTATGCCGACGACTTGGTACATCCCTCGGCAAAAGCCGTCGAGATGGTATGGCAACGCTTTGTACAAACATGCATGAACGAGGCCACTCAACAATTGATGAAGCAATGCAACGACCTCGCTCAAGCGCTTGCGCATAGGCCTTTGCAACCGCAAAGTGAAGCAAATTGCCGTTTTTTGCAACAAATAATGTTAAAAATAGCAGAACTTTCAGAAAAATATCCGTACTTAGACTTCCAAAACGAAAAAGCACTATGTCATACACGATTGAACAACTTGCAGAAGTAATCGGAGCAACCCGAATAGGAGAGGCATTGGCAAACATTACTTGGCTTTTGACTGATAGCCGTTCGCTAAGTTTCCCGGAAGAGACTCTCTTTTTTGCTTTGGAAAGCAAGCGCAATAGCGGAGTGAAATATATACCCGACCTGATTGAACGAGGCGTGAGAAACTTCGTTGTTAGTCGCACGGCATACAATAAAGAAAAAACTTCCTTACCCGAACAATCGGATTTGAACTACCTAGTGGTGGATTCACCGCTAAAAGCGTTGCAACAATTGGCTAAATGGCATCGCTCATCGTTCGCATTGCCTGTTGTAGGTATTACGGGAAGTAACGGAAAAACCATTGTAAAAGAGTGGTTGCATCAGTTGCTTAGTGGTCATCGTTTGGTTGTTCGTTCGCCACGAAGCTACAATTCGCAAGTGGGTGTGCCGCTATCGGTTTGGCAACTCGACGAACATGCCGAAGTAGGTATCTTCGAAGCGGGAATCTCCGAACCTGGCGAGATGGATGCTTTGCAAGCTATCTTAAAACCATCTATCGGCATCTTGACAAACATTGGCGGGGCGCATCAAGAAAATTTCTTCTCGTTGCAAGAAAAGTGTTACGAAAAATTGACCCTCTTCAAAGATTGCGATGTGGTGATATACGATGCAGATAATGAGTTTATTGCCAATTGTGTGCAGAAAAGTATGTTGCCTGCTCGCGAGATTGCTTGGAGTAAACGCGATGCCGAGCGTCCGCTATACATCCGACGCATAGAGAAGTACGATGAATATACCCATATTACCTATACCTACTTGGGTATGGAGAATAGCTACAAGCTACCTTATATAGACGATGCTTCCATTGAGAATTCGTTGCATTGCTTGGCGGCTTGTCTCTACTTGATGCTACCATCCGAAGTGATTACCGAACGAATGGCGCACCTCGAGCCGGTGGCTATGCGCTTGGAAGTGAAAGAGGGTAAGCGAGGATGCTTGCTGATAAACGATAGCTACAATAGCGATTTAGCTTCGCTCGATATTGCGCTCGACTTCCTTTATCGTCGCTCGTTGAGCAAGGGATTGAAGCGTACATTAATTCTATCCGACATTCTTCAAACGGGGAAAAACATCCCAACACTATATCGCCAAGTTGCACAATTAGTGCATAGTCGAGGCATTGAACGCATCATTGGCGTAGGTAATGAAATAGCACTTTGTGCCGACCGCTTTGAGGTGGAGAAACAATTCTTCCCTACTACCGACGATTTGCTTCAAGCTATCGATAAAGGTGAGGTGAAACTACGCGATGAGATAATCTTGATTAAAGGAGCACGTAAGTTTGGTTTCGACGAACTGACCGAAGTGTTAGAGAAGAAAGTGCACGAAACAATTCTCGAGGTGAATCTTCAAGCGATGGTGGATAACTTGAATCGCTATCGCTCGTTCTTGCCGGCCGATACAAAGGTGACGTGTATGGTGAAGGCATTTGCTTATGGTGCAGGTTCTTACGAGGTGGCGAAAACATTGCAAGAGCATCGCGTTGACTATTTGGCCGTTGCCGTTGCCGACGAAGG
>JAFYML010000342.1 GCA_017556595.1 Bacteroides sp. | reverse complement strand
GTTTATTTCTTTTTCTTTTCTACTGTCCAACCAAACTTGCCTATTTTATCTCCCAATTCATAGTAACCACCATGTACATATACTAATGGGTTCGTTTCGGCCAATTCAAGTTTACCTGTTTCTGCATTTAAGTGATTAACATCGGCACGCACATTTACTACATCGGCAATGAACATATCGTGCGAGCCAAGCGACACAATCTCCTTAACACGACATTCGATACACAAAGGCGATTCTTCGATAAGTGGAGCGCTTACCACACTACACTTGCCTGGTGTCAGTCCCATCTCTTCGAACTTGTTGTAATCTTTTCCCGATCGCACGCCACACCAATCAGTTTCGCGTGCTAAATCTTTGGTAGTAAGATTGATAACAAACTCCATATTGCGCTTAATGATGTCGTACGAATGACGCTCGGGGCGCACCGATATATAGCACATCGGTGGATTAGTGCAAATGGTACCTGTCCAAGCTATGGTAATGATATTATACTCCTCGGGTGTGCTTCCACAACTCACCATAACGGCGGGTAGGGGATAAATCATTGTTCCAGGTTTCCAATCTTCTTTCATTCTTCTTTAATGATTTCGAGGTTTTCTCTGGCCTGTTCTTTTTCGCAATAATGACATTTTAACACGCATCTTTCTTTGTCTATGGCGTGGAAGAATGTTGGCATTGGCTCGTTGTTGGTGATACACTTAAGGTTACCACATTTTACAATGCCATGTAGTTCGTCAGGCAATACCACTCGTCTTTTCTCTACTACTTCGTAGTTGCGGATAATGTTCAACTTAACGTTTGGAGCTACTACGGCAATGCGGTTTATTTCTTCGTCGCAGAAGAATTTGTCGGCAATCTTAATGATACCTTTACTACCCAATTTTTCGCTTTTCAAGTTGAATCCGATGGTGATATTGTTGCTCATTTGTTGCAATCCCAACAATGAAACTACATCGAACAACTTTTCCGATGGTATATGGTCGATAACAGTGCCATTCTTTAATGCGGCTACTTGCAATTCATGTTTATTCATTGAGAATTTAATTTAATTGATTTTAACGCTAATCACTAATCGCTAATTTCACTTTTTTACATCTTCCAGCGTAATGCCTAATACATCGCAAAGGATAGCTTCGCGTGCATAAAGTCCGTTTTGTGCTTGTTGGAAGTAGTATGCCTTTGGACTTTCGTCCACATCGTAAGCAATCTCGTTTACGCGAGGTAGTGGATGAAGAATGCGCATATTTTCGCGTGTCTTGTCCAACATCTTCTTCTTTAAAATATAGACGTTCTTCACGCGTTCGTATTCGTTCAAATCAGTGAATCGTTCGCGTTGCACACGAGTCATATATAGGATGTCGGCATCGGCAATGATATCTTCATTAAAGTCGGTATGTTCTACATACTTCAATCCATGTTCGCGGCAATAGAGTTTATACTCTTCGGGCATTTTCAGCTCGTCGGGAGCAATGAAGTGGAAAGTTGGATTAAAGTGGCGCATAGCCATGAGCAATGAGTGTACGGTGCGTCCATACTTCAAGTCGCCCACCATATAGATATTCAAGTTCTCTAAAGTTCCTTGTGTTTTGTAGATGGAGTAGAGGTCGAGCATCGTTTGTGATGGGTGTTGGTTTGCACCGTCACCAGCATTTACGATGGGTACATTAGTCGATTCGCTTGCATAGCGTGCAGCTCCTTCTAGGTAGTGACGCATCACGATAATATCGGCATAGCTACTCACCATTTTGATGGTATCTTTCAATGTTTCGCCTTTCGATGAACTTGTTGCTTTTGGATCGGAGAATCCGATGACGCGAGCGCCTAATCGGTTGGCTGCTGTTTCAAAACTTAATCGTGTGCGTGTAGATGGTTCGAAAAAGAGGGTTGCCACTACTTTGCCTTCCAACAATCGTCTGTTGGGTCGTTCTTCAAACTGCTTGGCCATCTCAATCATATAGAGAATTTTCTCTTTGCTATAATCGGCAATGGTCACTAAACTTTTGTTTTCCATATAGTTGATGGTTTATATTTCTTTTCAGCTTGTAAATGTAGGTAAAAAGGTTAAAACAAGAAAACAATTCGGAATATTTTTTTTAAAAGTAATTAGCTACTAATGTATGCTAGCTTAAAAAAACTTTTTT
>JAFYML010000341.1 GCA_017556595.1 Bacteroides sp. | reverse complement strand
GTTAAGGATATTGAAGCCAAGCAATGTACCAGAGCCTAACAACTCACGGAAGAAAGCTACGATAATCAAAATCTTGGCATAACCTAAACCATTACCAATACCATCGAGGACTGATTCCCAAGGACCATACATCATGGCGAATGCTTCGAGACGTCCCATCAAGATACAGTTTGTAATAATCAAACCTACATATACTGAAAGCTGAACGCTTACATCGTATGCAAAGGCTTTCAAAATTTCGCTTACTACAGTTACCAAAGCAGCAACCACTACCAACTGAACGATGATACGGATGCGGTTAGGCACAGTCTTACGAAGCAAAGAGATAACCACATTTGCAAAAGCAGTAATCACGGTTACTGAAAGACCCATCACGATAGCAGGCTCCAACTTGGCTGTTACGGCCAATGCCGAACAGATACCCAACACCTGCACGGTAACGGGGTTGTTCAAACCGAGCGGAGTAGAGAATACTTCCATATTCTTCTTAGAAAACAATTGTCCCATATTCTTATTCCTCCTTTATTATTTAGTTAAAAAACTTGTGTAATTGCTCAAGCAGTTCTTAAGCATGTCTGCTACACCCACCGAAGTGATTGTACCGCCTGAAACACCATCAACTTCAACTGTTGCATCGGCTACCTTACCGTTCTTAACAACTGTCAATGCTACATTACCCTCTTTCATCGCCTTTTTACCAGGGAATTGAGCTTGGAACCAATCAGCTGCGATTTCTGCACCCAAACCAGGAGTTTCACTTGCGTGTGAGAAGTAAACGCCATATACAGTGTCTTTGTCGGCATCCAATGCTACATATCCCCAAATAGCGCCCCAAAGACCGGCACCATATACTGGGAATACATACTTGGTTTCGCCACCAACGTTTGCTACAAATACGTGCAAACGACCAGCTTTAGCTTCTTTTTCGTAAGCAGTTGAAAACGCTTCTGTATTCTCAACGAGAGAACCATCTTCGTTCATCAACATATCTTTCATATCCAAGTTCTTGAATTCAGCTTCTGCATCAGCTACATCTTTCACGTTCAAAGCAGCAAGGATTTGCTTCTTTGTATCCAATTCAACGTTCTTGCCTTGGATGTCGCGCAAAGAAGAGTTTACGAAAGCCAACAAGAATGCAACGATAACAACCATTACCGAAGCATATATAATAGTATAACTGTTACTATTGGTATTCATAATTATCGGTATTTTAATTGTTAGACTTAATTGCACGTTTAGCACGACGGCTGATGTTGCTTTCTACCACGTAGTAGTCAATCAGCGGTGCAAAGATATTCATCAACAAGATAGCAAGCATCATACCTTCTGGATAACCTGGGTTGAGCACACGGATAATGATAGCCATAGCACCAATGAGGAAACCGAAGATGTACTTACCTGTTTCTGTACGAGCTGATGTAACAGGGTCGGTAGCCATAAACACAGCACCAAAGCAGAAGCCACCCAATACGAGGTGTTCGTACCAAGGCATTTGTGCCATTGGAGTGTCGGGGCCAATTGCATTGAAGATAAGTGCCATTACTGCACCACCAACGAATACTGAACCCATTGTCTTCCAGCTTGCGATACCTGTCCAAAGCAACAAGATAGCACCCAATGCGATAGCGATAACGCTTGTTTCACCGATTGAACCAGGAATCAAACCATATACCATATCCATTGAGAATTCGGGTACTGCACCTGATGTAACAGCTTGTCCAAGTGGAGTAGCTACGGTAAGACCATCTACGGCATCTTTACCAAGACCGAAGATTGAATCGCTTGCCACCCATACTGAGTCACCAGACATCTTAGTAGGATATGCAAAGAAGAGGAATGCACGTGTTACCAATGCTACGTTGAAGATGTTCATACCTGTACCACCAAACACTTCCTTTGCAAAGATTACAGAGAAAGCTGTTGCTACAGCAAGCATCCACAACGGACAATCAACTGG
>JAFYML010000340.1 GCA_017556595.1 Bacteroides sp. | reverse complement strand
TCCTTACCTTCAAAGGTACGGATAGAATCGTTAAACCAGCCACGGCTCATTTTGTCGAGGAGTGTTGACTTACCAAGTCCCTGAGGCCCTGCAAGGATAAGCATTGTGTCATACTTGCAACCGGGTGTCATGGCACGTGCGATTGCACCCGTGAGGTACATAGCCTCACCCGTCTGCCAGCGCATTTTAGCCTCAGCCCACACCTGATTGATAACATCATCTGTGAGGTCACTCCATACACGTTTTTCCGGTGTATGCTCTCCAACGTCAACGGGCCAGAAGCGGCGGTTGCCGGTGGTGTCCTGTAAAAACAAACCAGTCGATTGGCCTGTGTTGGAAAGGAGATTCGCATGTTTGAGGGAAAACCTGTTGAAGACGGAAGTGAGTATTATTTCTATACACACGGAGTCAACAATATGCAGGACATCGTACTTGATGTCGTACTTAAAAACGAAACAGACAAAGCACGCTTAAATATTGTCACTCCCTTTGCGGAAAGTAAAGCCAAACAATTGCCATCTCTTCCTCTGTATAGTTCGGAACAGAATTTGTTGGAACGTAGTGTGATGATGCAAGTACATACGTTGGTGCCCGATACAACCAACTCACTTTCTGTTGCTAGTTCGTTATATAACTTTACTCCTTCGAATTCTTACAAGTTGGACGAATGGATGCGCTTTAATAGTGTGCGAGAAACCTTTATTGAATTTATACCCGGTATTCGAAGCACTAAACAAGGAAACGAAAATGTTATTCAAACTTTTTCGAGAGAAATTGGCAATTTCGGCAAATTCAAATCATTGGTACTGATAGATGGCGTTCCCATTGAAAACCATCAGCAAGCCTTGGACTTCGATGCTCGTTTGTTGGAGTACATCCATCAATACCAAGGCAGTTATATATTCGGTGGGCAAGTTTACGATGGTATTGTATCCATGGTTACCTACAAAGGTAATTTGAATGGCCTTCGATTGGAAGAAAATGCTTCGCTTTTTGTTTATGAATTCCCACAAAAAGGTATCTGCTTTCCTATGAAAGATTATAGCGATGAAGCAAAAATAACATCGCGCATTCCCGATTTTCGACATACTTTATATTGGAATCCTTCTATAGAAAGTAACTCGCGTACTATAGAGTTTTATACTTCCGATTTGACAGGGACCTATCAAGCTATTCTACGTGGATTCACTGAAAAGGGGGCAATTTGGGAAGAGAAGATTGATTTTGTTGTAGAATAACTCTACAAAAATCTTATTCTTTAAAGTGTTGTTTTATCTCTGTAAAGTATGCGGTTTCGCATAAATTCACTAATTTTGTGCCCATTATTCGAAAAGTATAACCATAGATAGAAAATTAAACATGGAATTAGCAAGTAAGTACAATCCCGCTGATGTGGAGGGAAAGTGGTACCAGTATTGGCTGGACAATAAACTTTTCAGTTCAAAACCCGATGGTCGTGAGCCTTACACCGTCGTCATTCCACCCCCAAACGTCACCGGTGTGCTCCACATGGGACACATGCTAAACAATACCATCCAAGATATTTTGGTGCGTCGCGCTCGCATGGAAGGCAAGAATGCTTGTTGGGTGCCGGGTACCGACCACGCATCGATTGCTACCGAAGCAAAGGTGGTGAACAAATTGGCCGCACAAGGTATTAAGAAAACCGACCTCACTCGCGAAGAGTTCTTGAAGCATGCGTGGGAGTGGACAGACGAACACGGAGGCATCATCTTGAAGCAACTTCGCAAACTTGGTGCATCGTGCGACTGGGATCGTACAGCCTTCACAATGGACGATGAACGTAGCGAAAGCGTAATCAAAGTATTCTGCGACCTCTATAATAAAGGCTTGATTTACCGCGGGGTACGTATGGTGAATTGGGACCCTAAGGCGCTTACAGCCCTTTCGGACGAAGAGGTAATCTACAAGGAAGAGCATAGCAAGTTGTACTACCTTCGTTACATGGTAGAAGGCGATGCTGAAGGCCGTTATGCCATCGTAGCAACTACTCGTCCCGAAACCATCATGGGCGATACCGCCATGTGTATCAATCCTAACGACCCCAAGAACGAATGGTTGAAGGGTAAGAAGGTGATTGTACCATTGGTGGGCCGCGTTATCCCTGTAATTGAAGACGATTATGTAGATATCGAATTTGGTACCGGTTGCTTGAAGGTAACTCCTGCTCACGATGTGAACGACTACATGTTGGGCGAAAAGTACAACCTCCCTTCTATCGACATCTTCAATGACAATGGTACATTGAGCGAAGCCGCAGGCCTTTACGTAGGCATGGATCGCTTCGACGTGCGTAAGCAAATCGAAGAAGATTTGCAAAATGCCGGCCTCTTGGAAAAGGTCGAAGCCTACACCAATAAGGTAGGTTGTTCAGAACGTACCGGTGTGCCCATCGAACCAAAGCTTTCTATGCAATGGTTCCTCAAGATGCAACACTTTGCAGACATGGCCTTGCCACCGGTAATGAACGATGAACTGAAATTCTATCCCGCCAAGTATAAAAACACCTATAAGAATTGGTTGGAAAACATCAAGGATTGGTGTATCAGCCGCCAACTTTGGTGGGGACACCG
>JAFYML010000339.1 GCA_017556595.1 Bacteroides sp. | reverse complement strand
TCCAGGCATTGGTATCATCGAACTTCTTCATTACATTCTCCATGTTATCTGTACTGAGCAGACGAGCCGGTGCAGAGGTCATGAAACGTTTTACATTGAAGCGGTGGTACAACTCTTGACGGAACATAATGTTGCGAATATCGTCGAGCAACACAATACCTATCAGTTTGTTTTCGCCATCGGTTACGGGGAAAATGTTACGTCGTGAAGAAGAAATAGCCTTAACTACATCACCCAAATCCATTTCGGGATGAACGGTAACGAAATCGGTTTCCACTACTTTGTCCAAATGCATCAACGTTAAAACGGCCTTATCTTTATGGTGAGTAAGCAGTTCGCCCTTCTTAGCCAAACGCATAGAGTAGATACTATGCGGTTCGAAGATAATAATGGTGAGGTATGAGCTAACCGATACAATCATCAACGGCAAGAAGAGGTCATATCCACCGGTAAGCTCGGCAATCAAGAAGACACCGGTGAGCGGTGCATGCATTACGCCACTCATCACACCGGCCATACCCATCAAAGCAAAGTTCTTTTCGGGCAGGTAGGAAGTAATTGAGAGGTCATTGCTGAAATGTGCAAAAACAAAACCAGATATACATCCCAAGAAAAGCGAAGGTGCAAAGATACCACCACATCCACCACCGCCATTCGTAGCACTTGAGGCAAACACCTTGAAGAGTACAATCAAGAGCAGATAGACTAACAACAATTCGCTATAGCCATAGAACAGCGAATTATTCATAACGCTCTCCCAATGTTCGTTGGACGAACCATTCAGTAGGAGTTCGATTGTATCGTAACCTTCACCATAGAGTGGTGGGAAGATAAAAATCAATATACTTAGCATGATACCACCGGCAATCAGCTTGCGTCCTGGGGTTAACAAGCGTGCAAACCAACCTTCGGCTGTATTCATGGCACGGGTAAAGTAGAGCGACACCAAACCGCAGAAGATACCCAATAAGATAACATAGGGAATACGCTCTAATTCGAATGGTTGATCCAAGTGGAACTTAAACATCGCATCCGTACCACTGGTAATATAGGAAACAGTAGCGGCAGTTACAGCCGAAATGAGCAATGGTAAGAGGGACGACATGGTAAGGTCTATCATCAATACTTCGAGCGTGAAGACCAAACCCGCTATCGGAGCCTTGAAGATACCAGCTACAGCACCAGCAGCGCCACAACCTACAAGCAACATCAATGTGCGATGTTCCATCTTGAACAAGCTACCCAAGTTCGAACCGATAGCCGAACCGGTAAGTACAATCGGTGCCTCTGCTCCTACCGAACCACCAAAACCGATAGTAATGGAACTGGCTACAATAGACGACCAAGTGTTATGGCGTTTGATGCGACTTTTACGGCTTGAGATGGCATAAAGAATCTTTGTTACACCGTGTCCGATGTCGTCTTTCACCACAAAACGCACGAACAATCCAGCCAATGCAATACCGATTACGGGATAAAGCAAATAGAGATAGTTGACTTCGGTAGTAGAAAAGTTCTCGGTCAAGAAGTGTTGAATGGAGTGTATCATCCACTTCAACACAATGGCAGCAATAGCCGTACCGATACCCACCAAGAAGCTGAGTACCAAGATGAAGTGTTTCTCTTTTATGTTATTCTCGCGCCAAATAATGAAGCGCTGTAGCCAACTGTCTTTTTTTTCTGTCATA
>JAFYML010000338.1 GCA_017556595.1 Bacteroides sp. | reverse complement strand
TGTACTACTATTTTTAGTACTTAAATCTTCCTTAAATTTAATTTAAGGCTGTTTATCTTAAAATTATCTTATACTTTTGCATTGTTAAAACAATAAAATAATGAAAAAGACTTTAGGCTATATCTTTGTATGTGTTATGTGGTTGCTGTTTTTCGCAATGTCATTCACAGTTTATCAAGATACTCTTGTCGAGATGAAGTGCTCGTTAGATGCTGCTTTGGAAGAAGTTGTTTTAACTGATTTTCAAAATAGAGCCATGAGTTCAATAAATCATTATGGAGGTAAAATTAATAGAAAAATTAAATCAGTTAGTATTGTTGGTAAAGATGGACCTGAAGAGATTGTGTTCAAGGATAGTATTGATGAAGTGATGGGGATGAGATTAGTACTTCAATACATATTGTCCGATGTTAATCCGATACATCCTGATACGTTAAATGTAATGCTCCAGAAACAGTTAAGCGAAAAATATGATATAGGAGGTTACACGGGGGTGATTTATATTCACAATAATAAAAAATATTATGGGGGCAGTGACCTTTTAGAGGCTGCCCGTTCGTCAATTCTTACCACTAATATAAAGGTTTTGGATGCAAAGAGTACTATAAGTGTACAGGCTTGGATGGATGCACATTGGATAACAGTAATGAACAACATTAGCTTTGTTACATATCTTATTCAATTATTGTTTTTTATAGCTTCAATCTTTTTGACAAAGCTTCTATTAAAGAGACAGGACTCAAGCCGTTATATTAGGCTTAACGGTATGCTGCTTGACACAGAGTTGTGCAAAGTATTCATCGGGAATCGTGAATGTATATTACGAAATGCTGAATTTAGGCTATTAATGTTGTTTGTTAATAAGCGTGATCATAGTTTGTCGCGTCAAGAGATTCACACTCAATTGTGGCCTGAGATTGATAACCCTGATAATAGAATTAACAATTTAATAAGTACTCTGCGAAAAGCCTTGAAAGATTTTCCAGGTTGTAGCTTGGATATGGGTGAGGATAAAATATATAGGCTACGCATATTGGGTTGACTATTGCTTCTATCCCAAAATATGTTTGTAAGGATAAATAATAATATTGAGCCAATCCCTTATAGAGTATCCTACAAGGCAGATTTTTTTCGCAGTTGAGAAAAAAATTTTTCGCACCTGTCCCTATATATCTTCCCAGTTGCGAAAATTCCATGAGACAGTATTTTCGGCCAAAATGAATTTGTAAAGATTTTGTTACTTCAACAAATTGCTTACCGCCGCTTGATAGTTGCTAAGCTTGGATGTTTTGTGGATAACCTTTTTCGCTTTGCGGTCGCCATCGGGTAGGAGGTATTCCCAGAACGTGCGCATTTTGGTGAGGAGTTGCTGTTCGCCCCCTTCGAGCAGGTTGCCGTATTGGCTGAAGACATCGGCATGGAGCAACCGGATTTTCTCCATCATTGCTTGTGGCGATAGCGGCTCGCCTTGCTGGTATTCGATGGCTAAGGCTGGGTTGGCAAGCAGGCCACGGCCAATCATCAAACCACCCAAACGTGGAAAGCGATTGCTGATATTTTCAATGTCGCTCACCGTCAGCAAATCGCCATTATAAATCAATGGTTTTTCGCATTCGGCATAGAAACGTTGGAAAGCTTCCAAATCCACTTCTCCTTTGTATTGTTGCTTACCCAAACGGGGATGCATGGTGATGTGCGATAGTGGTAGGCTATTCAAGAATGGCAACAACGCCATACATTCGTTGGCATCTTCCCAACCTAAACGCATCTTTACCGAAAAATGAATCTCCGGATGTGCTTCGATAGCGGCCATGAGTAGTGCTTTCACTTCGTCAGGATAGGGAAGCAAGCCGGCACCATTGTGTCGCTTGGCCAATGTGGGGAATGGACACCCCAGATTGATATCGACATTTTTGTATCCTTTTTCGATGAAAAGGGACAAAATGCGCAAAAGTTTCTCGGGTGTAGAGGCTATGAGTTGTGGAGTAAGGTTCACACCGCGATTGTTGTCGGCATCGAGTTCGCGTACATCTTTTCGACGAAAATCGCCGTGTTCAATGCGAACAAAAGGGGTGTAATAACTCTCTATGCCTCCGTAAATACGAGCATGGGCGCTACGATAAATGGCATCGGTGTAACCTTGTAGCGGTGCAAAATGTATGGGTAGTTTTTCGTTGTTCATGCCGCAAAGTTAAGGATTTTCGTTGTTTTTTATAGTTTTATAAGTGAAAATAGCCTAATTCGTAGAGATTTATTGAGAGATAACCCTTATTTTTGTAGCCTAATATATAATAATGTGTGAAGTTAGGATTATGAAAAAGATATCTCACCAACTTTTATTGGCCGCAGGGTTGCTTATCATTATCTATTCGTGTGCCAGCATAGGCCGTTTAGAAGGTGGCCCCATCGACGAAGATCCGCCGGTGTTTATTGGTAGTACGCCCGAACAAGCCGAGGTGAATAGCAACCGCAATAAGATAACCATCGAGTTCGACGAATTTATCAAGTTGGATAAACCCGGTGAAAAGATAGTTATCTCGCCTCCGCAAGTGCAACAGCCTGTAATCAAGGCAAATGGAAAAAAAGTTGTTGTTACATTGGAAGACTCGTTGAAGCCAAACACTACTTATACTATCGACTTTGCCGATGCTATTCAAGACAATAACGAGGGTAACCCATTGGAGAATTTCTTCTTTACCTTCTCTACGGGCGAACGTCTCGACACAATGGCCGTGGGCGGCACGGTGCTCAATGCATCGAATCTTGAGCCGGTGAAGGGTATGATGGTGGGTTTGTACTCCGATTTAGCCGACTCTGCATTTACAACCAAAGCCATTGAGCGTGTGGGTATTACCAATAGTCGCGGACAATTCTCTATCCGTGGTGTAGCACCCGGCAAGTATCGTATCTATGCTTTGCAAGATGCCGACCGCAACTATTACTTCAACCAACCAACGGAGAACATTGCCTTTAACGATTCGCTCATTATTCCTTCGATGGAGCCTCGTACACGCCAAGATACTACATGGTTGGATACGTTGACTATCGACACCATTGCCACGGTGGCTTATACACACTTTCTTCCCGACGATATTTTGTTGCGTAGCTTCAAGGAGGTGCATCATCGTCAGCGATTGGCCAAAACCGAACGCCTTTCGCCCGAAAAATTCTCTTTCTACTTCACCGCACCGGCCGATAGCTTCCCTCGCATGAGAGGATTGAACTTTGATGAAAAGGATGCTTTCGTTGTGGAAGACCTTACCGGACGAAATGATACGCTTTGTTATTGGGTGAAGGATTCGTTGCTCATTAAGCAAGATACTTTGCGCATGGAACTTACCTACCTCTATACGGACAGTTTGAATAAGTTATCTCCTTGCGTAGATACCATCAATGTGGTGTCAAAGACTAGTTTTGCCAAGCTAATGGAGAAGAAGCTGGAAGAAGAAAAGAAAAAACAAGAAGAGGAAGAAAAGAAAAACAAACGTCGCAAAAAAGAAGAAAACGATAGCATACCACCGCAACCCCAAGAGGAAAAAATCATCTTTTTGGATACCGATGTTTATGCTCCAAACTCACTTGATATATACGATTACCTCAGTGTAACCTTGCGTGAACCTTTTGCCGACTTCCACACCGATGGCATACACGTCAGACAAAAAGTGGATACACTTTGGGAAGACATTCCATTCGAGGTAGAGCACGATACCATCGACATAAAACGCTATAATATCTATGCCGACTGGCAACCCGAAAATACGTATGAATTAGTCATCGACTCTGCATCTATTTATGGTTTGTATGGAAAGTTCAACAACACCATCAGAAAAGAGATGAAAACCAAGAAGTTGGATGAGTATGGAGCTATCTTCTATAACATAACAGGCGTAAATGGCCCGGCATTTGTGGAGTTGCTCGACTCGAAAGACATGCCGGTGCGTCAAGTGCCCGTTGTCGATGGGAAAGCAGATTTCTATTACTTAAATCCTGGTAAATATGGTGCTCGACTGATTGTTGATACCAATAATAATGAAGTGTGGGATACAGGTAGTTACAAAGATAAACGTCAGCCGGAAATGGTGTATTACTATCCGCAAATGTTAGATTTGAAAGCAAATTTCGATTTAACGCAAGATTGGGATGTAAGAGCACTACCACTCGACCGACAAAAACCACTTGAACTTAAAAAACAGAAACCAGATGAGAAGAAAAAGAAAAACAATAGTAATGCTCGGAGCAGGTAGCAGATTCATCATAGCTATTATGGCTATGTGGATGATGTCTATCAATGTGGCGCAAGCACAATGTACCGCAATCAATGAGGCATTCCTGCCAGGCGAGGATATTCAGTACGACCTCTATTTCAATTGGAAATTCATTTGGAAAAAGGTGGGTACGGCCAGTATGAAAATTAATTCGGCCAACTATAACGACAAACCCGGCTATGTCATTGATTTGCTGACAAAAGGAAGCAAGCAAGCCGATTTCTTCTTCAAGATGCGCGACACGTTGACATGCTACGTTAGCGAACAATTAGAGCCGCTCTATTTCCGCAAAGCCGCTGAAGAGGGTAAACGACATACGGTGGATGAGGCTTGGTTTTCGTACAAAGATGGTGTATCGCACGTAAAGCAACGTCGCACATGGCGAAGCCATAACCGCCCTACTCAAGAAATGGAGTATAGCGATTCGCGTTGTATCTTCGACATGCTTAGTATCTTAGCGCAAGCACGTTCGTACGATCCGAATGATTATGAGGTGGGCGATAAGATAAACTTTCCAATGGCAACAGGCCGTAAGGTGGAGCAACAAACATTGATATATCGTGGGATAAAGAACATCGAAGCAAACGATGATAAAATCTATCGATGCTTGGTATTCTCGTTTGTGGAGTATGACGACGATGGCGATGAAAACGAAGTTATTACCTTCTATATCTCTGATGATAAAAATCACTTGCCCATTCGCTTGGATATGTATCTACATTTCGGCTCGGCAAAAGCATTTTTTAAGAGCGTAAAGGGTAATCGCTATCCATTGACCTCGGTTATCACAAAGAAATAAGCATATACATATATATAAATAAAACGCCCCTTGACGTATGCCAAGGGGCGTTTTATGTTAGTATGTTGCTTTTTTATTTGTTCAATTTCCAGCTACATCCATCTTTGCCATCTTTAATTTCGAAGCCAAGAGCTGTCAGTTCGTTGCGAATCTTGTCGCTAGTAGCCCAATCTTTATTGGCTTTAGCTTTGGCGCGTTCTTCGAGTAGCATATCTACTACCTTTCCGAATGCCTCTTCACGTCCGGCATTTGATGTTGCTTCCTCTTTCAAACCGAGGATATCGAAGCAGAAGAGGTGGAAAATCTCTTTCAATTCATCCAAATCGGCCGCATTAATACTATCGTTTCCTGCTACGATGTTGTTAATAGTCTTGGTAGCATCGAAGAGGTGTGCAATCAATATAGGCGAGTT
>JAFYML010000337.1 GCA_017556595.1 Bacteroides sp. | reverse complement strand
TTCAGCATCGTAGCTGGCATCATCGGCGCATTCTGCACATGTTGGTTTGGAGGCATTATGACGGCCGTCGATCTTGAATACGGTTTGCAATATATGTTTGTCGAAGAATTTGTTTGGAATGGTTTCGTCAAATCACTCTTCTTTGCATACATCATAGCAAGCGTATCTGCTTTCTTCGGTTACACCGTCGAAGGAGGTTCAATCGAAGTAGGAAAAGCATCTACCAATTCAGTGGTGTGTAGCAGTGTATTAATCCTATTTGCCGACTTAGTACTTACCCGTTTATTAGTAAGCTAACACAAAAACTTATTCACTATGATTGAACTAAAGCATCTATATAAATCATTCGACGGCAAAGATGTATTGAAAGACATCAATGCATCGTTCGAAAACGGGAAAACAAACCTTATTATCGGACAAAGCGGTTCCGGAAAAACCGTATTAATGAAGTGTATCGTAGGCCTACTTACACCAGAAAAAGGCGAATTACTTTATGACGGACGCAACTTCCTTTCCCTAAAAAAGAATGAAAAGAAACTTCTTCGCCGTGAAATGGGTATGATTTTTCAAAGTGCTGCACTCTTCGATTCAATGTCTGTACTCGACAATGTTATGTTTCCACTTAATATGTTCAGCAACGACACGTTGAATGACCGTAAGCGTCGCGCTCAATTCTGCCTTGAACGCGTAAATCTTACAGGTGAAGCACACAATAAATTCCCTGGAGAGATTAGTGGCGGTATGCAAAAACGTGTAGCAATTGCTCGCGCCATTGCACTCAATCCACAATACCTCTTCTGCGACGAACCTAATTCAGGCCTCGATCCTAAAACATCCCTCGTCATAGACGAACTTATTCATGATATCACACACGAATATAACATTACTACACTCGTCAATACGCACGATATGAATTCGGTAATGGGTATCGGAGAAAAAATCATCTTCATACACGAAGGTACAAAAGCATGGGAAGGAACAAAAGATGAGGTACTTACATCTACGAACGAACGCTTAAATGATTTCATTTTTGCATCCGACCTCTTCCGAAAAGTCAAAGAAGCAAACGTCTAAATATTTACAATAAAAAAAGCATCAGGAATGATGCTTTTTTTATTATCTATATCTCAACGAGGGAGTTACTTTTGCCGAATATATATATTAATAGGTGTACCTGTCAGATTCCACTTTTCGCGCATTTTATTTTCCAAGAAACGACGATAAGGTTCCTTTACATATTGCGGCAAATTAGCAAAGTAAACAAACGAAGGAACTTGTGTATTAGGTAATTGTGTGATATATTTAATCTTAATATACTTACCCTTATTTGATGGTGGTGGATAAGCTTCGATAAGCGGAAGCATCTCTTCGTTCAAGCGAGCAGTAGGGATGCGTACTGTACGATTTTCGTAAACATTACGCGCCTCTTCCAACACTTTCAAAATGCGTTGCTTTGTCAAAGCCGATGCAAATATAATAGGGAAATCGACAAAAGGAGCGAAACGCTCGCGAATAGCATTTTCAAACGTTTTCATCACCTTTACAGTCTTATCTTCTACCAAATCCCACTTATTCACAACTACAACCAATCCTTTAGCATTACGTTGTATCAACGAGAAGATATTCAAATCTTGACTTTCAATACCACGAGTAGCATCAAGCATCAAGATACAAACATCCGAGTTTTCGATTGAACGAATAGAGCGTATAACTGAATAATACTCCAAATCTTCGTTCACTTTATTCTTTTTACGAATACCGGCTGTATCAACCAAATAAAAATCGAAACCAAATTTATTATAGCGAGTATAAATAGAATCACGAGTAGTACCAGCTATATCTGTCACAATATTGCGATCTTCACCAATGAAAGCATTCACAATAGAAGATTTTCCTGCATTTGGACGACCTACTACCGCAAAACGAGGAATATCTTCGTCCAATATTTCTGCTGCTTCTTTTTTGAACTTGCTTACAATAAGATCCATCATATCGCCAGTACCCATTCCTGTCATAGCCGAGATGCAATAAGGATCGCCCAAACCTAAAGAATAGAACTCTGGCGCATTGTATTGCAACTCATGATTATCCGTTTTGTTAGCAATCAGCAAAACAGGTTTCTTTGCACGACGCAAAATAGAAGCCACCTGCATATCAAGGTCAGTAACTCCATTCATCACATCCACCACAAACAAGATAACATCGGCTTCATCAACCGCCATCAATACTTGTTTGCGAATTTCTTCTTCGAATACATCATCCGAGTTTACAACCCATCCACCAGTATCTACAACCGAGAATTCGCGACCTAACCATTCAGACTTGCCATATTGGCGATCGCGTGTAGTACCCGCTTCTTCGTTTACAATCGCTTGTCTTGTTTTTGTCAAACGATTGAACAATGTCGATTTTCCCACATTGGGGCGTCCTACGATAGCTACTAAATTTCCCATTATGATTAATCTAATTGATAACCAAAATTACGAAGTTCTTTATCTGAACTTCTCCAATCTTTATCCACTTTAACAAACGTTTCCAAGAAAATTGTCTTTCCAAAGAACTTCTCCAAATCGCGACGTGCTTCTGTCGAAACCTTCTTCAAAGCTCTACCTTGTTTGCCAATAATAATCCCTTTCTGCGAATCACGTTCAACATAGATTACTGCACTAATGGCAATTTTCTTTTCATCTTCTTTGAAACGTTCTACTACAACCTCTACCGAATAAGGAATTTCCTTATCATAATAAAGCAGAATCTTTTCACGAATAATTTCATTTACAAAGAAACGCGCAGGTTTATCCGTCCATTGATCCTTATCAAAATAAGGAGGTGAATCGGGCAACAATTCCTTAACTCGTTTCATAATGTAATCAACATTAAACTTATTCAATGCTGATATCGGCAAAATCTCCGCATTTGGAAGTTGTTCCTTCCACGTTTCGACCAATTCAATCAATTTTTCTTGGTTGGTCAAATCTATTTTATTGATAAGCACTAATACAGGCACATCCATCTTGGATACCTTTTCCACAAAATCGCTATGCTTATCAGGTTTTTCTATTACATCGGTGACATAAAGCAATACATCTGCATCGGTCAATGCTGAAGTTGAGAAGTTAAGCATTGATTCTTGCAACTTATATTGTGGTTTCAACACACCTGGAGTGTCCGAAAAAACAATCTGCATATCATCCGAATTATAAATTCCCATAATTCGATGACGAGTAGTTTGCGCTTTAAAGGTTGCGATAGAGATTCGCTCACCTACAAGTGCATTCATCAATGTAGATTTGCCTACATTCGGATTACCTACAATATTAACAAAACCTGCTTTATGCATAATACCTATTTGATGATTAAGACAAAAAAACGCATCGAATTGAAATAGGATGCGTTTTTATTGTTCATATTTAGTTTTTATTTCTTACCATCATAACCCCACTTAACATATACGGCACCCCAAGTAAATCCTGCTCCGAAGGCCGTAAATATCAAGTTATCTCCTTTCTTCAGCTTTTCTTCAAAGTCCCAAATACAAAGAGGCAATGTTCCTGCACTAGTATTACCATAACGTTCAATATTTACCATAACCTTTTCGCTCGGAACTTCCATACGATGTGCTACAGCATCAATAATACGAAGATTAGCTTGATGAGGAATTATCCAATTAATATCATCTTTGGTCAAATTATTTCTTGCTGCCAATTCTGCACTAACATCAGACATGTTAGAAACTGCATATTTGAATACAGTGCGTCCTTCTTGATAGATATAATGCATACGATTATCTACTGTAAAATAAGAAGGAGGGCATACCGAACCACCGGCTTTCATATGCAAGAAAGGAAGTCCTTTACCATCTGTTTGCAAGATAGCATCCATAATTCCCACATTTTCAGTTGTTGGTTCTAGCATGAAAGCAGCGGCACCATCTCCAAAGATTGGACATGTTGCACGATCTGTATAGTCAACCATTGACGACATTTTATCACCGCCAACAATAATTACCTTTTTATAACGACCTGAACGAATGAAATTTGCGCCTGTCTCCATCATATACAAGAAGCCACAACATGCCGCTTGCATATCGAAGGCAAAAGCATTTTTCAAGCCTAATTTATCGCAGAGAATAGATGCTGTTGAGGGAAAATGATAATCAGGGGTAGAAGTCGCAACAATGACTAAATCTACATCATCAGGATTAGTATTTGTGCGTTGCAACAACTGCTTGGCAGCTTTACGACACATATAGGATGTACCCAAACCCTCTTCATTAAGGATTCTACGTTCTTTAACACCAATACGGGTCATAATCCACTCATCACTAGTATCTACCATCTTAGCAATCTCGTCATTCGTCAAGATGTAATCAGGTACATAACCACCGACTCCCGTTATTACTGCATTTAGTTTCTCCATGGATTTCAAATTAAATAATACTCAAACAACGAGAGTCTAAAAAGTTTCTATAAACAGAGAACTCTTTAGACACCCGACATTCAAGTAAAAAGTGTTTGTTTATACACTATACCGAAAATTAAACGGCAGCTTCCTTTTCAATAGCAAGTTTACCTCTGTAGTAACCACATGCACCACATACAGTGTGATATACATGCCATTCACCGCAGTTCGGACAAATTGCCAATGTAGGAGCTACAGCCTTATCGTGAGTTCTTCTCTTGGCTGTTCTAGTGTTTGACTGTCTTCTTTTAGGATGTGCCATTTTAGTTTAATGTTTAATTGTTATCAAATATTTTCTTTAATTCATTCCAACGCGGATCAATTGCACGTTCTTCGTCTATCGAAGAATCCTCTGCAACTTCCTGCATAAAATCATCATCACCTAAATCTTCCTCATTTGATGATGTTCTCAATAATTTGCCAAGTTTTTTACTAACCAAATTGTTGCATTTTCCAGAAGGATGAACATGTTTCATTGGTATTGCCAACGCAATAAATTCATACATAAACCATGCCACATTCAAAGTTCCTTCTTCTTCAGGAATAACGATTAGGCTTTCATTCTCATCATCATACTTAGCACCAAACTTCACGGTAAACTTATCTTCAGAAGTAATAGGCTGTTCCATTTCATCCAAAC
>JAFYML010000336.1 GCA_017556595.1 Bacteroides sp. | reverse complement strand
AGGTTTTAAGCTATAATCTTACATGCTTATTTAATGCCCAACTTCTTGGCAATAGCCTTTGGAAGTGCATCTTTGTGAACAAGGATGTTTATAGTTTTGTAGCGAACGAATGCTTTGCTTGCATACCAAATACCGTCGTACTTACCGGTTACACCCCAAGAGTTTTTCACCAAATAGTATTCAGTACCTTCTTGGTCTTTTGCAATACCATAGATAACCATGCCGTGGTCATCGGTAGTTTCCCAATTATCATAAGCTTTTTGACGTTCAGCTTGGGTGCACCATTTTTGAGGTTGAGGCTTGGTATTGAGCTTCTTTTCAGCAGGTGTCAACTTCAACCAATGAGCCATGTCGCTACCGCTAAGTTCTTGTGCTTTTTCAACATCAGGCAATACGGCAATACCGTTGCGTGTAAAGCCATCTTCACTAACGTCCGAACCCCATGCTACGGTATATCTCTTCATAATAGCATTGTCGAATACTTCCATCAATTCGTCGATAGGCAAGTTGTACGACAAAGCCCAACGCCAGTTGTCAGGAATTTCCAACGCAAATTGAGTGTAGAATGGGTGATGAGTATATGAAGTAAGTGATACGTAGTCGTCAGGATTCAAGCCTGTTGATTCGTAGAATGACTTCGGAGTATATTCCTTACCTTGGTAAGTGAATGTTTCAGGAGCTTCGCCCAAATAGATTTCGTGGATAGCTTCAACGGCTTTCTTCCAAAGAGGAGTACCGGTAGCATCGGTTTGTAAGCTGCTCAAACGACCCTTAGCAATAGCGGCAACTACGGCGTCGCTAACGGCCGACAACTCAGTGTGATTACTCAATGTGTCGCCATACATTACACCTGGGCGCATTACTTCTTCGGGCACCAAACCATAGTGTTGCATGCCATAGATAACATCATAAAACGAACCACCTTGCGAGAAAGAAATATCGCCATGTGTGCGAACAGCCTTATCGGCACGATCAAGGTAAGTCTTTTGTACGGTGTACATTTCGGCAAAATCGAATTCGCCCTTGCCCATACGCAACAACTCTGCTTCGAGGAAGCCCAAAGTAGAATAGCACCAGCAAGTACCGGCACGATTTTGATTCTTAACACTTGTGATAGGATTTTCTTTAATGGTTGTAAATACGAAGCCCTCTTCTGTCTTTGGGGCATCTTGCGCCATTAGGTTCAAACTGAGGAAACCTGTCATGGCCAATAACATCAATCTTTTCATTTTGGTAAGTATATTTATTTTAATATTTAATATTTGCCCCAAAGATAACGAGAATCTTGTAAACAAAAGCTATATTTGCAACGTTTTGTGTAAAATATGAGTAGAAAGTCCGTACATATTACCCCAAAAACGGCCTTGATTCTCGAAGGAGGAGGCATGCGTGGCGTATTTACATGTGGTGTGCTTGATAACTTGATGGATAGGGGCATACGTTTTCCCTATTCGATAGGAGTCAGTGCCGGGGCATGTAACGGCCTTTCCTATATGTCGAATCAACGCGGTAGGGCAAAGTTCAGCAACATCGATTTGTTGGAGAGATACAACTATATCCAACTGAAGTATTTGCTCACCAAACGCAATATTATGGATTTCGACTTGTTGTTCAATACTTTTCCTAACGAAATCATTCCCTACCATTACGACAAATATGCTCAATGTCCCGAGCGATACGAAATGGTAACAACCAATTGCCTGACCGGCAAAGCATGCTATTACGAAGAGAAGAACAACCACCAACGCATCATCGACATTGTGCGTGCGTCGAGCAGTTTGCCTTTTGTTTGTCCCATTGCTTATGTCGATGACATTCCCATGCTCGATGGTGGCATCACCGATAGCATCCCATTGCAACGTGCCTATAACGAAGGATTTACCGAAAATTGTGTAGTGGTACTTACCCGTAATCGCGGCTATCGAAAAGATATAAAAGGTACTAAAGTGCCTCCATTCATCTATCGCAAATATCCTCTTTTGCGCGAGGCTATCAACAATCGTAGCAAGCTATACAACGAGCAATTGGATATGGTAGAGCGGTTAGAGGATGAAGGTCGCATCACCGTTATTCGTCCGCAACGCCCCATCGAAGTGGGCCGTATAGAAAAAAACATCGGCAAGCTAACAGCACTTTACGATGAAGGCTATCAACTTGCCGATACTATTCAGTTCTTTAAGTAGCTTTCTTTAGAAATTCAATCCCACGCTTAGTGTCAAGCAACGAGTATGGATTGTGTCGTCAAAGCTATCATATCCCAAGTAATTGAAGTTGCTTTGTGCAATGTTGGTCAATCCCCAATCATAGCTCATTTCTGCATAGAGGTTACGATAACCCAATCCGCATCCAAAGCGAATACCGGCATCGAAATGTTCGTAAGCACCGCTACCAAATGAGTTACGCTTTACGCGATTCTCGAAATCCTTTGTCTTGCCGCCTACGCCCATCGAGAAGAAACCACCAAAGAATGGCTCAATGCACACATCTTCGGATACCTCTTCGAATCTATATTTAAACACCGCTGGTATTTCCAAATAAGTCAAACGGCTCTTAATCTCTTGCTTGTGACTCGAGTCAACCTTCACACCTTTGGCGGTAATCAACAAACCCGGCTCAAAGTAGATAGGCATATCATCGGAAATCGGCATACCATATACCACACCGAAGTTCAATCCTGTTTGTGAACTTTTATTAGGTTCCAATCCGTCGAAGGCAAGGTTTCCTACATTTACACCAAGGCGTACACCCCAGTAACAATCTTCGTTAATGTAGTAGTTTTGTGCTTGTGAAGTTGTTGCGCACAAAAAAGCTACCATCAATACACTTAATAATTTACGCATTTTCATTGTAGTTTTTGTTTTTGTTTCGGCGTCAAAGGTAATATTTGTCTGTAAACTGACCAAATTGTAGCGAAAAAAGGGTTATTTTATCTATAACTTCAACCTAATTTGTAGTTGCAAATCGGCTTTACGATTGCTATCAATGAGCTCATCTCCCGAACCTATTGTATTACGATTCTGATAAATGGTTTCTCCCCATTTTAGCAAAAACATCAGTTGCTTGCTTAAATCGTATCTCAAATTGGCCGAATAGCGGAATCCACGTCCTTGAAAGGATGGTGTATAGAAGGTATGTAGCAACCCTTTTTCGTGAATATATACACGGCTATCGTAGTCGTCGGTGTTAAAGTAACTTCCTTGCACACCGATGGTTAACGGTATGCTCGGATGCACATAGTTGCATGCTTGTGTCAATCCCCATCCCTGCTTGCCGTCGAAATGTGTTTGCTTAAAATGGTTGTAGTCGATGGTCGAACGCCATTGCCAACATCCGTTGTTCCAAGTCAATCGGTAGCGTAGTTTGTGGTGATGGTAAGGAAACGTTTGTT
>JAFYML010000028.1 GCA_017556595.1 Bacteroides sp. | reverse complement strand
TTGACAATAATAGCATCCATCATGAAATTATCGTTGAATTGATAAGCAGCCGAGATACCCAAATCGGCACTACTACCGAATTTATACTCATCTTGAAACGACTTCATCACGTAACGATAGCCCCAAAACTTCTCTTGCATATTGAATTGTATCGTCGAAATCAAACCACCCGAAAGTTTCCAATTACCACTTTTCCAACTGATTTGAGCATTCTTGATATAAGCAATACGATGATAATCGCTCACACTTTTCGACTGACCAATATCCATTACCGCCTTAACTTCAAGATTTCCTGGCAATGCACATTGATAACCTATGTAACTACGATCAAGTTCAAATCCTCTCACATCGTTCAACTCGCCAAAGCCAGTATGAAAATTACCAAATACATTCACAATCATTTGTCCATCAGTTATTTGCTGAGCACTTGTTGGAAGCCCTATCAAAACGAGCAAAGCAATTAAAATCGTTATTCTTCTCATAGCGTTTTATTTATCAAGACTGTTGCATAAGCCGAAATTCCCTCTTCACGGCCGGTAAAGCCTAATTTTTCCGTAGTAGTTGCTTTGATGGATACATCGTCCACATCTACTCCCATCACCGATGCCAATGTCTCTTGCATCTGAGGAATAAACGCCTTTAACTTCGGACGTTCAGCACAAATCGTAGCATCAATATTACCTACTTGATAGCCTTTTGTAGCAATCAAATCAACCGTTTTCTTTAGCAAAATTTTGCTATCAATATTCTTATATTCGCCAGCATTATCGGGAAAATGATAACCTATGTCGCGCATATTTGCCGCACCAAGCAAGGCATCGCAAATGGCATGAATCAACACATCGGCATCGGAATGTCCCAACAATCCCAACGAATGTTCAAGGCGAATACCACCCAACCAAAGTTCTCTTCCTTCTACCAACTGATGTACATCAAAACCAAATCCAACTCGAATCTTCATAACAGCTAATACTATTTATCGGATGTAAAAATCAAGTAACTTCTCTTCGGCTATATAGCCTTCCAAGTGTTGGCCAATAGAAACAGGGCCAACACCTACCGGTGTGCCGGTGAAAAGCAAATCGCCAATCTTTAACGTCATAAACTGGCTTACATATGCAATTATTTCATCCACCTTGAAAAGCATATCGCGCGTACAACCGTGTTGCACTTGTTTACCATCTACATCCAAATGGAAATCAATGTTTTGCACATCGCCACCGGCTTTCTCCAACGAGATAAACTCACCAATAGCAGCCGAATTATCGAAACTCTTCGACAACTCCCACGGATGGCCTTGCTCACGGAAAGCGCGTTGCAAATCACGAGCTGTAAAATCAATACCAACCGTCACCGCATCATAATACCGATGTGCAAAACGAGGCGCAATACATTTACCCAAACGGCAAATACGTACCACCAACTCGGTTTCATAATGCACCTCCTTCGAAAAGGTAGGAAGGAAAAATGGTTTCCCTTGTTTTAATATGGCCGAATCGGGTTTCAAGAAGATTACCGGCTCACGATTCTCCTCCGTATGTCCCAACTCTTTTTTATGCAAGGCATAATTCATGCCTACGGCTATTATCTTCATTATTTTATATCGTTAAAGTTCAACCTATTAAACATCAATGCCAAATGAGCATAGAGCGACGTGTTTTGAACAACAATCGATTCGGGCACGCGAATGCGGAAAGGAGTAAAATTCCAAACAGCCTTAATACCTCCCGCCACCATTTTATCGGTCACGGCCTGGGCTATTTCAATGGGTACAGTAAGCACTCCTATGTTAACATCGTATTCACGCATCTTTTGTTCAAACTCATCTGTATGATAAATCGGGATACCGCACAATGTTGTCCCCACCAAGCAAGGATTCACGTCGAAAGCAGCAACTATTTGCAAACCAAAATGTTCCAAACCCATATCGCGCAACAAAGCGCCACCCAAACTACCTACACCAAACAAGAAAGCCTTGTGTATTCGAGTGAAACCCAAGAAATCTTCTAGTACAGTTATCAATGTATCTACTTCATAACCCACTCGCGTACGACCGGTTACACGAACAAACGACAAATCCTTTGCTATTTGCGAAGCATCAATATTGGTCTCTTTCGAAAGTTGCGTAGAAGAGACATATTGCTCTCCTTTTTTGCGAAGCAACTTCAAATTAGATAAATACCATGGAAGGCGTCTAAGCGTTGGCTCGGGCACCTTGCCAAAAAACTTATGTTCATTGTTCGAATTCATGGTTTGCAATCGTCTGGCTATATAGTTGCTTATTAGTTAGCAAAAATACACTTTTCCCACCAATCGGAAAAGAATCTAACAACTTTTAAACAAAAGATTGTAGATATTAATTCAAAGTACTACTTTTGTTTCATCAAACTAACTCTATTATGAAAAAGAACGATTGGAAAGAACGATTGAATATTGTGTACTCTACCAACCCCGATTTCAGCTATGAAACGGAAGAAGAAAACGTTGCCGAGACATTACCACCCCAGCAACAACGCCTAAGGGTGCAATTGGATAGAAAGAATCGAGGAGGAAAAGTCGTAACTTTAATTACCGGCTTTGTCGGCAATGATGACGACTTGAAAGATTTAGGGAAATTGCTAAAATCGAAATGTGGCGTTGGCGGAAGCGCCAAAGATGGAGAGATTATCGTACAAGGCGACTTCAAACAAAAGGTAATTGACCTCTTACTAAAAGCAGGATATACGCAAACCAAAGGAGTTGGGGGATAAAAAGAAAGTCCGATTCGGGAAACCGAACCGGACTTTTATTTTAACTCCTTTCTGAGGAATTATTCAGCACGCAATGTGAAACGCTTGAAGTCAACGATCTTCAATTCAGGATCAGCTTGCTTCAATACTTCACGTACGGTCTTCTTAGCATCCATGATGTCTTCTTGATTCAACAAGCAAACTTCCTTCATGAACTTAGCCAAACGACCTTTTGCAATGTTTTGAATCATTGGTTCAGGCAAGTTAGCTGACTTTTCAGCAGATACTGTTGCGATGATTTCCTTAGCCTTAGCTACATCTTCAGCAGTAATCCAACCCTTAGCCATATTGCTTTCCATATGATCTTCGCTATCAACGTGAGAAGGATTGATACCAGCCTTGTTCAAAGCAGCATCTACTGCCTTTTGTACCAATTCAGCCTTAGTCTTTTCGATAGCAACTTGGATTTCTGTATTCTTAATTTCTTCAGAAACACCATCTTCGTCGATTGCGATAGGATTCATAGCTGCAATTTGCATAGCTACTTGCTTAGCCAATTGCTCGTCTACTGTCTTATTGAATGCTACGATAGTACAAAGACCATTTCTGTTCATGTGGTTATACACAACTGTGCTAGCACCATTTACGAACATATAGCCATCCAATTCCATCTTTTCGCCAGTGATACCGCTACGGTCAGTAACTGCATCTTGTACAGTACCATTACCCATAGGCAATGCCTTTACTTCGTCCAAGTTTTGGCACTTGTTAGCTACAGCAGCATCCAAGATATCTTGAGTCAACTTCACAAAATCAGCATTGTTAGCAACGAAGTCAGTTTCGCACTTCAAAGCGATAACAGCTGCAAATTCGCCAATAGTCTTAGCCAATACACAACCTTCAGAAGCTTCGCGGTCAGAGCGCTTTGCAGCTACTGCTTGTCCCTTCTTGCGAATGATTTCCATTGCCTTGTCGAAATCGCCTTCAGCATCGTTCAAAGCGTTTTTGCAATCCATCATACCAGCACCGGTCATTTTGCGGAGCTTGGTAATATCAGCCATTGTTACAGCCATAATATTTTTATTTTTTATCGTTCAACAATTAAGCTTCGTCTTCATTTACGAAAGCAGCAGCCTTTGATGCGTTGATAGCATCTTCGTCAGACTTTTCCATACGAGCCTTTGATTGACGCTTTCTGCCCTTAGCAGCAGGAGCTTCACCAGCAGCTTCCATATCTACTTTCTCAGCCTTACGTTCTTCAAGACCTTCTTGCATAGCAGCGCAACAAGCATCGAGGATTACTTCGATTGACTTAGTAGCGTCATCGTTTGCTGGGATTACGAAATCAACGTTGTTAGGATCTGAGTTTGTATCAACGATAGCGAATACGGGAATACCAAGACGGTTAGCTTCACGTACAGCGATGTTTTCCTTCAATACGTCGATAACGAAAAGTGCAGAAGGAAGACGAGTAAGGTCAGCGATAGAACCGAGAGTCTTGTCCAACTTAGCACGTTGACGAGAGATTTGAAGAATTTCTCTCTTAGAAAGGTTTGAATAAGTACCGTCGTTAGTCAACTTATCGATAGTAGCCATCTTCTTCACTGCCTTGCGGATAGTGGGGAAGTTTGTCAACATACCACCTGGCCAACGTTCGATTACATAAGGCATATTTACCGACATAGCCTTTTCAGCAACTACTTGCTTAGCTTGTTTTTTAGTAGCAACAAACAGGATCTTCTTTCATGATTTTGCGATTTGCTTGAGTGACTCAGCGGCAGTGTCAGCCATAGCGGCTGTCTTATGAAGGTCAATGATGTGAATACCATTGCGCTCCATGAAGATATAAGGAGCCATAGCAGGATTCCACTTTCTTTTTAAGTGACCGAAGTGGCAACCAGCTTCCAATAATGTATCAAAATTTGTTCTTGACATTTTCTTAGTCTTTTTTAATTCGTTTACTTTCTTTTTTGTTTTCTAAACCAACCACCGGGTAGCCTATAAAAAGAGTCCCGACGGTTTAGATGCTAAACGTTTTTCAGTTCTTAAGTTTTTTGAGCTTTTAAGTTTTTAAGTTCCTTGTCCGTCAGAAACAGATTAGTTATGAACTTTTGCAACTTACAAACTAACAAACCGACAAACTCAAATTAACGTTTACTGAACTGGAATCTACGACGAGCCTTTGGTTGACCTGGCTTCTTACGTTCTACAGCACGTGGGTCGCGAGTCATGAAGCCTTCTGCACGAAGAGCTGCCTTGTCTTCAGCGTTGATCTTAACCAAAGCACGAGCAATAGCTAAGCGCAAAGCTTGAGATTGACCTGTGAAACCGCCACCGCAGAGGTTCACCTTAATATCATACTTTTCTGC
>JAFYML010000335.1 GCA_017556595.1 Bacteroides sp. | reverse complement strand
GGGGGTAGCCACCACAAAGGATATACCCAACACAATGAAATACTTGCGGAAGAGCAAGCGATACAAATCCTTCATGCCGGCACCATTCACCTTGCGGATGCCAATCTCGCGATAGCGTTGGCGGATGTCGAACAACGAGATACCGAACAATCCAAGGCACGAAATGATGATGGCAATCACAGCAAAGATGTTGTAAATGGTGGTTACTTTGCGGTCGTTTTCGTAGAACGACAACACCTCGTCCTTCAGCCATGAGTATCCGAACTCTTCGGTATTGTTAATCTCCATAGACACACCTTTCAGGTACTCCAACATGGCCTGTTCCTGACCGGGCTTTATAAAGATATTGGCCGTTCCAAGACGTTCTATACTCGAAATAATGAACACCATAGGCTTGATACCTTCGGTCATGTGGCCGGTGTAGAAATCTTCCACAACGGCAACAATAGGTGTCAACTCTACTCCACCTTCTTCTCGTGTTCCGTCATGTCGAACAGAAACCCATTGGGCTGATTCCCATCGGATAAATGCCTCTTCGTAATTAGTGTAGCCAAATGCCCTCATGGCAGCACGGTTCAAAACGAGTTTCTGGCCCACAAGCTTATCGATATCAGGAATAGCACCCTCTATTACAGGAATGTCGTACAGACTAAATATATTGCCGTTGGTGAATAGGGTTTCGCATTTCACCATTTGGTCTTTGTCGTTATATACATAACTGTCGTAACCATCGAACAGATTGATTCCGCACAGATACTTTTCAAAGTAAGGACACTCATCCAATCGTTGCCTCAAGATGGCATTGCGTGCGCCCATCGACTGAAGTTTCTCCGGAGTATAAAGACCGGCATTTGTTTGGTGCAACAAGTTGGCATTCAACACCCCTTCGGTGCGGAAGCCTGGAGGAGTGTTCAGTAAAAAGTTAAGATGATTACTGAAGTAGAGCGACACTACAATGATGCTTATGGTAAGAACATATTGCACAAAGAGGAAAGCCATGCGCATGCGAACCGATTGATGGTTGGTGGCGATGCCTCGCATAGAGGTGATGGCCGTCCGATAGTTGTAGCGGATATAGGGATAAATGGTGGTGAACAGGGGAATCAGCACAATGAATCCCAACGAGAGCCACAAGTCGAACCAAGTGTATCTTATCTCTTCTTGAAACAAACGATTTACGGGTACTTGGGTGATTTCAACCATAAGCCAAGCAAAAAATAGTGCCGGAATCATCAACAACATGTTTTCCAACCATATCTGCACGAAGAGTGGGAAGTTCTGCAAACCGAATACCTTCTTAATGCCAAACTCTTTGTTTCGCGTCATCATCAACACCATATAGATATTGACGAAGTTCAAGAGGCCAACCAACAGTAGTAGTAGGGCCACACACGAAAGTAGGTAGATATAGGTCATGTTGGTGTGTTGGAACATTGCGTTTTTGAAAGGATTGGTGCGCTTATAGGCTTCGTACAAACTGACAAACTCGTAGCGCATATTTAACTTTCTACCATGATCTACCATTCGAGATACATTCGACTCGGCATTTAGCTTTTCCACATCGACATGTGGTGCAAAGTGAATAAACTCACTGACAAGACG
>JAFYML010000334.1 GCA_017556595.1 Bacteroides sp. | reverse complement strand
ATATTTTCTATCATCATCGTATGGATCCTAATACTCCATTGGAAGAGACTATGCAAGCACTTGTGGATATCGTTAGACAAGGGAAGGCTTTGTATGTAGGTATCTCAAACTATCCACTCGAAGCCGCAGCTTTTGCTTATCAATATTTAAAGGAACACGACGTGCCTTGTTTGATATATCAAGGACGTTATAATATGTTGAATCGTGAACCGGAGAAGCTTGGCATCTTGCAACAAGCACAGGAGCATGGTAGTGGCTTTATTGCCTTCTCGCCATTGGCACAAGGGTTGCTGACCGACAGATACCTTAATGGTATTCCTGATGATAGCCGCATAGCGCGTGGTGGTTTCTTGAAGAAAGAGGCATTGACCAATGAAACTATGGAGAAAGTTGTTGCATTGAACAAGGTTGCACAAAATAGGGGACAGTCGCTGGCTGAGATGGCTTTGGCATGGCTGCTTAAAGACGATTTGGTGACAAGTGTTATTGTAGGAGCCAGCAGCGTAGCACAACTGGATAAAAACTTGAAGGCGCTTAAAAATACAACATTCGATGCCGAAGAGTTAATGCAAATCGAGAAGATAATTCATAATTTATAATTCAAAATTCATAATTCACATGAAGACTTATGGACATTTCGATGACATTCATCGAGAATATGTCATTACCAATCCTGCCACTCCTTGGCCGTGGATTAATTATTTAGGAAATGAAGACTTCTTTTCGCTGATTTCAAATACAGCAGGAGGTTATAGTTTTTATAAGGATGCCAAATTCCGTCGTATCACACGCTATCGCTATAATAATGTACCGATGGACAATGGTGGACGATACTTCTATATCAACGATGGAAAAAATGTTTGGTCGCCAGGTTGGAAGCCTTGTAAAACGCCACTCGATAGCTATGAGTGTCGTCATGGTATGAGCTATACGCGCATTACCGGACAAAAGGATGGAGTAGAGGCAAGTGTGCTTTTCTTTGTTCCATTGAAGACATGGGGTGAAGTGCAAAAGTTGACATTGACCAATCAAACCAACGAAACAAAAAAACTAAAACTCTTCTCTTTTGCCGAGTGGTGTTTATGGAATGCTGCAACCGATATGGAAAACTTCCAACGAAACTTCTCAACCGGTGAGGTGGAGGTGGAAGGTTCGGTGATTTACCATAAAACCGAATACAAAGAACGTCGCAATCACTATGCATTTTATAGCGTAAATACTCCAATAGATGGTTTCGATACCGACAGAGAAACTTTCGTAGGCCTATACAATGAGTTCCGTGATCCGCAAAATGTTATGGCTGGTAAACCGGGAAATAGCATTGCTCATGGATGGAGCCCGATTGCATCGCATTATATTGAAGTAGAATTAAAAGCTGGCGAAAAGCGCGACTTTATTTTCTTGTTGGGTTATGTGGAGAATGCGCAAGAAGAGAAGTTTGAAAAACCAGGATTCCCATCGCCAATTATCAATAAGCGCAAGGCAAAAGAGATGATTGCCAAGTTTGATACTGTAGAAAAGGTAGATAGCGCTTTCCTTGAACTGAAAAATTATTGGGATAAGCTACTAAATATTTATGTAGTGAAGACGGACGAGGAAAAACTGGATAGAATGGTGAATATTTGGAACCAATACCAATGTATGATTACCTTCAACATGAGTCGTTCGGCATCGTTCTTTGAAAGTGGTATCGGACGCGGTATGGGCTTCCGCGATTCAAATCAAGACTTGGTAGGTTTTGTGCATCAAATCCCGGAAAGAGCACGCGAACGTATTATTGATATCGCTTCAACGCAATTCCCCGATGGTGGATGCTATCATCAATATCAACCATTGACCAAGCGCGGCAACGATGGTATTGGTGGCGGATTTAACGACGACCCTATGTGGCTTATCTTTGGTACTGTGGCCTATATCAAGGAAACGGGCGATTTCTCTATTCTCGATGAAATGGTGCCTTTCGATAACCAACCTGGAAGTGAAGTTACATTGATGCAACACTTGTATGTTTCGTTCAATCATGTTATCGAAAATCTTGGTCCTCACATGTTGCCATTGATTGGCCGTGCCGATTGGAACGACTGCTTGAACTTGAACTGCTTCTCGTGGGATCCAAACGAATCGTTCCAAACAACCGAAAATAAAACAGAAGGTTCGAAGGCAGAATCGTTGATGATTGCAGGCTTGTTTGTGGTTTGTGGACGTGATTATGTTGAACTTTGTCGCGAACTTGGTAAACTTGATGAGGCTGAACGTGCTGCTGGTTATATCGATAGAATGGTAGAAGCTGTGAAGAAGCATGGCTGGGATGGCGATTGGTACCTTCGCGCATACGACTATTTTGGAAACAAAGTAGGTTCGAAGGAGAACAAAGAAGGACAAATATTCATCGAAAGCCAAGGTTGGTGCACTATGGCTGGTATTGGCCTTGAAGAGGGTATGGTAGAAAAGGCTCTCGATGCAGTAAAAGAACGTTTGGATTGCGAACATGGTATCGTATTGAACAATCCTGCCTTTACTGAATATAAAGTAGAGTATGGTGAAATTTCTTCGTATCCGGCCGGATATAAGGAGAATGCAGGTATCTTCTGCCATAACAATCCGTGGGTGATAATTGGCGAAACGGTATTAGGCCGAGGCGACCAAGCATGGGAATACTTCCGCAAAATTTGTCCATCATATACCGAAGAGCATAGCGAATTGCATAAGGTAGAACCATATGTATATTCACAGATGATTGCCGGAAAGGATGCTGCTCGTCCGGGCGAAGCCAAGAATAGTTGGCTCACAGGTACTGCTGCATGGAACTATTATGCCATTACTCAATTCATTTTGGGTATCAAGCCGGCTTATAATGGCTTGGAAATAAATCCATGTATTCCTGCCGATTGGAAACAATTCAGTGTAAAACGCTTATTCCGTGGTGCAGAATACCAAATCAATATTACCAATCCGCAGGGCGTGTGCAAGGGTGTGGCATCGATTACGGTCGATGGTCAACCAATCAGCGGTAATGTAGTAATGTATCAACCTGGTAAACACTTGGTAGAGGTGGTAATGGGAATTTAAAATAACACCTTACAACGATTGTTGGTGTAACTGCTTTTAGAATCTGTTTTGAAAGAAAATCAAAACAGATTCTTTTTTTTTGCGAACCAATTTGCAATTCTTTTGTTTTTCTCACTAAAAGTAGCCTAAAGGCGCCTGGTGGCTAATGAGTTTAAACCTAAACAAATGAATTGTATGAAAAAAATTATTCCTCTATTTGCAGCAATCTGCCTCTTTGCAGCTTGTGAGAAGGGCCCAGACATGGGTAAACTGGACAGTAACTATCTAGTTTATACTAATTATGACAAATCGGCAAAATTCGATTCTTTCGAAACATACTATTTGCCCGATAGCCTTTTGATTATTGGTGAAAATAAATCGGCTGTCTATGCATCGGACACAGAGTCGTTAGGAATCTTGAATGCGTTTGCAAGCAACATGGCAGCTAAGGGTTATGTGCGTGTAGATAATCGTGAAGAGGCCGATCTGGGCTTACAAATCAGTTATGTGGAAAGTACTTATTATCTAACCGATTACACCTATCCGCAATGGTGGTGGGGATATCCAGGATATTGGGGTGCACCCTATTGGGGAAATTGGTACGATTGGTATTATCCTTATCCTGTAACCTATTCGTATTCTACCGGCTCGTTCTTGGGCGAATTGTTGAACTTGGATGCTCCCGAAGGTGCTTCGGCTAAATTGCCAGTTCTATGGACATGCTATATGAGCGGATTCTTGACCGACTCAAATACTGTTAATTCGAAGTTGGCAATTGATGCTGTGAACCAAGCCTTTGTTCAATCTCCTTATTTGAAAGGTAAGTAATTAACTCCTAAAACTTAATTGTATGAAAACAATCTATAAGAAAACAGTTAAAGTAGCAGCGTTGCTCACTTTGACGCTAATCATGGCTATGCCTGCCAAGGCTCAGTTGAGTGATAACTATTATGCCAACATGGATTGGCAAATGAACTTCCCTGTAGGCAATCATTTTGCAGAAGATGGCAGCGGTTGGGGTATGAATTTTGAAGCAGGTTATTACTTGACAGAAAATGCTTCGTTGGGTTTGTTCATGGCTTATCATAGCAACCATGAATATGTGGGTCGCGCAACATTGCCCATTGGCGATGGAGCTTCGTTGACTACCGATCAACAACACACCCTTTTCCAAATGCCTTTTGGTGTGGCTGGTCGATACACCTTTACGCGCGAATCCATTTTTCAACCTTATGTATCGTTGAAAGTTGGTCCTCAATTTGCACGATTAACGTCCGACTTCAGTGCGTATCAAACACGCGATAATACTTGGGGATTCTATTTCTCACCAGAAATCGGTATGAATATCTATCCGTGGGTATATGGCCCCGGTATACACGTGGCTGCTTATTACAGCTATGGTACAAATAAGGGAGATGTGCTTACTTATAGTGTAAGCGGTCTTAGCAACTTTGGCTTGCGCATTGGTGTTGCATTCTAATGCATTTGAGCATCGTAAATGGCTTGCTGGATGCGAGTACGAATGTCGAATTTAGATAATTTATTGTTCCAAGCATTCGGATAAGTGCGATTACTAAGGAAGACGTACACTAACTGATTCTCAGGATCGACCCACGCACATGTACCAGTAAATCCGGTGTGGCCATAAACAGAAGCGGGAGCAGACTCACAACATGGGCTGCTCTTGCTGTTTTTTGTATCTGGCTTGTCGAAACCTAATCCTCTGCGGCTGATGCGCGACACGCGTGTAGTGAATAGTTTGCATGTAGCCTCACTGATGTAGCGCTTACCGTTGAGTGTACCATGATTCAACAACATTTGGTAGATTTGAGCCACTTCGGTTGCGTTACCAAACAGACCGGCATTACCAGATATACCTCCTTGGAAGGCGGCCGATTCGTCGTGAACATAGCCTTGCAATACCTCTTTGCGTAAGAATGGGTCGTTGGCCGAAGGGACGATTCTTGCTTTTGCAAATTGTTTTAGGGGGTGGTAGCCGATTGTTTTTAAGCCCATTGGTTGATAAAACTCTTGCGTAAGATAGTTGTCCAATGTGGTTTTAGTAATTGCCTCTACCACTTTTTGCAAAAGGATAAATCCTACACAGCTGTATCTATATCGTTTGCTATAGAGGGGCGCTTCTGCAATTTGTGTCAAGTAGTCATCGCGAAATTCGGGTTTAATCCATAAGTTGCTACTTATTTGCAGGGTATGCTCGGGCGTTTGGGTGGCCGAAGTCAGTCCTTCCAAATAGTTGTAATCTTGGTTTGCCCATGCTTTTTCGCCAATTTGGATGGTGTGGTTCGCATCGCGTCGGCTACTGGTTAGGTTGTTTTCAAGGTTCTCTTCGTCGATGGCTTTCTTATAGAAGAGTAGGGTTGATTGCAATCCGGATTGGTGATAAAGCAACTCGTTGATGGTGATGTTTTGCTTGTCGGTATCCTTCAATTCGGGCAGGTAAGTAGAGACGTAATCGGTTAAGTTTAGCAATCCTTTGTCGTATAGCTTCATTACGGCCAATAGGGTTGCGGTTGTTTTAGTAAGTGACGCCAAATCGTAGATATTTTCTTTGGCTACAGTTGGTGAGTTTTTGTCGTAAGTATAGTGGCCATACGCTTTGTTGTAAACCTCATTTCCCTCTTTAAGTACCACTACTTGACAACCAGGGGTGGCGCCTTCGCGGATGGCTTCTGCTACAATGGTGTCGATGGCCGATAAGCGTTCAACGTTAAAGCCTAACTCTTCGGGCTGTTTCTTTACGGCACTTTTCAATCGTTCAATCAGCTCTTGCGCTTCTGGGCTATTGATGCGTTGCTCAAGTCCTGAAAGGTTTACACGAGGTTTTTCTCTCAGTCCTAATGCATACTTGAAGGTGAGTACCTTTCGGCATTTTTCGCGGATGTAACTTGCGGGTAGTTCGCCCGTTTCAATGGCTTTGAGTATGCCATCAACATCCTCTTTGATGCGTGGGGGTACTAATATCATGTCGTTTCCGGCTTTCAATGCTTGTAGGCACACGTTTGCGTGATTGGCCACTCCCTTCATTTCAAGTGCATCGGTAAAGATAAGTCCTTTGAAGCCCATTTCGTTTTGTAGTAGGTCGGTAACCACGGCTTTCGATAGCGAGGCCGGTCTTCCCTTTTCTGCTTCAAGAGCCGGGATAGCCAAGTGTGCTACCATTACACCGCCCAGTCCTGCTTTGAATGCTTCGCGAAACGGATAAAGCTCAATGCTATCCAAACGTTCACGGCCAAAGTTTAGGGTAGGTAGTGCCAAGTGCGAGTCGAGGTCGGTATCGCCATGACCGGGGAAGTGCTTACTGACGGATAGTACTCCTCCATCTTCCAATCCTTGTGCATACGCAATGACTTGTCGGGCTACTTTTTTAGGGTCGTCTCCAAACGAGCGATTGCCAATAACGGGATTCTTGGGGTTGGTATTTACGTCGGCCACCGGTGCAAAGTTTACATGTACCTTTAGCTCTCGCATTTCGCGTGCCACTTCACGGCCATATTCATATAGCAGGTGTTCGTCTTCGATTTTTCCCAATGTGCCGTTGCGTGGAAAGTTGGGTGTGTTTGGTATGCGCATAGCCAATCCCCATTCGCCGTCGAAGGTTATCATTATGGGGATGTCGGCCAATTCTTGTGCGCGATTGTTCATGAGTGCATGTTCGCGTAGGGTACCTTTGCAGAAGAGTAAACCACCTACGCCATACTCTTTGACTACTTTCTTTAGCAATTCTTGGTTGCTTTTGGTGTCTTGTGGCGTAAGTGTATAAATCATCAATTGGCCCAATTGCTCTTTGATGCTTAGCGTAGATAGTACGGAATCGACCCATACTTTGCAATCGGGGTCATCGCTTAGCTGACTGATTATTTGTGGTTCTTGTGCACGGCTTGTCAGTGCAAATAGCGTTACTACACAAAATATTGCGGCCCTTTTCAGGCCGCAATGTAGAGGGTGTTGTTTTATCATTTTTTTAGTTAATGGTTATTTCTATTTTTCCTATGTGGGCACCGTTCCGTCCGGTATGCATGGCGGGTACGTCTTTGCCATCTTCGTTTAAGTATATTTTAGGTTCGTTCATTAATGTATGTGTGTGTCCTCCAAGTAGCAAGTCGATACCCGATGTCGAGGCTATTACCTCTTCGTCGCTGATGCCTTGTATCTCGATGCCCAAGTGAGACAAGCATACTACTAAATCACATTTTTCTTTTTCGCGTAATTGCTCAATGACCTTTTTTGCACTCTTTATAGGGTCGAGGAATGTGATACCTTCGCACTTGTCGGCTTGTACCAAACCTTCCAGTTTGGGGCTAAGTCCAAACAATCCTATTTTCATTCCTCCTCGTTCCACGATGGTGTAAGGCTTTACCAATCCTTCCAACTCGGTGCCTTGCACATCATAGTTTGCACAAACTACGGGGAATTCTGCCTTCTGGTACAAACGAGCAAGGTTTTCCATGCCGAAGTCGAATTCGTGGTTACCAATAGTAATTGCATCATAGCCTATTTGGTTCATCATCTCCACCTCTACATCTCCAAAGAAGAAGTTGTAATAAGGTGTTCCTTGACAGAAGTCGCCACAATCCACTACCAATGTTTCTGGGAATTCGTCCTTGAATTGTTTCACGAAGTTGGCGCGTCTCACAACGCCTCCCTTGCCGGCATCTCTATCAGCCTTGTTTGTTTCTATCGGCTCTATTCGGCTATGTGTGTCGCTAGTTTGTAGGATATGGATTTGTGTTGGTCCTCCATCGTCCATTCCCATTACAACAATTCGGTCATCAAGTTTCGAAGTCAATGCTTTCCGTTGTGTGGTTTGCTTCATCACATAATCCATGAATAGGCGTCTTAGTGTCCAATGCGGTGCATTTTCTCGTTTCTCGGCTTGTATCAGCGATGCCATTCCATCATTTCCTTCGGCTAAATAGTCGATGGTTGCAACGGTGTATAGTTGGTCATCTACTACGGGTTTTCCGCCAATGGTAGCATTTAGCAATTTTCCGTCGCTCGATATTTGCAGGGCTACTCCGCTCACTCCTTCGCCTTTTCGGCGTGCAATATCTTCAAAGAGCATTTTAAGGGTGGTTCCTTTTAAGGTCAGTACGGAAAGTGAATTTTCGAATGGAAGTACTTCGTAGATGTTTCCACATGTTACAGGGCCTTTGGAAATGACATTTCTCAATCCGCCTATGTTTACCAAACCCATATCAGCGGCTTTTCCATTTAGCAATTTTTCTCCAGATTGTTTTAGGATGTCGGCCACAAGGTTCGATAGCAAACTTTCCGGTCTTCCAGACTCCATGTCCATTTCGGAGGTACCCATTACCCAATTCATCACACTATCCATCCTTTCTTGGTAGGGTTTCAGTTTGGCAATAGTTTCTTCGTCTGCTCCTTTATCCCATATAGAATCTATGGGGATTAGTTCACCCGTTATTAGTATTTCTTTTTTGGTAGATTGGCAGGTTGCTAATGCTAACAAACTGCACATAAACAATCCGCTCAAAGCGAATTTAGCGCTTTTAGATTTCATCATATTTAGGTTAATGGTTCGTGGCTCAAAGGTAAAGCATGTTTTGCACATATCCAAACATTTGGCAAAAATAATTGGAAACATTTGT
>JAFYML010000333.1 GCA_017556595.1 Bacteroides sp. | reverse complement strand
GCAAAAGTTTGTTTATGTGCGATTTTTTTGCGAATATTGCCGCCCGTTAGCAAAAAGCGCAACAAATTACATATAAATATAACTATACTATGAGTTCGAAAGTAAAATTTTACAAGGGTGGCGACCAACCGCTTGAATTACACAAAGTTCGTGTTGTACAAAAACTACATCTTGTTCCTATTGAACGACGCATGGAAGCCCTGAAAGAGGGTGGATTTAATACCTTCCGCTTAAGCACGCTCGACGTTTATTTGGATATGCTTACCGATAGTGGTGTGAACGCTATGAGCGACAACCAAGTAGCGGCAATGTTGCATGCTGACGATGCTTATGCTGGCTCACAATCGTTTATTCGCTTACAAAAGGCCGTAGAAGATGTGCTTGGCAAGAAATACTTGCTTCCTGCACACCAAGGCCGTGCATGCGAAAACATCGTGTCCAAAGCCTTCATCAAGCCAGGCAATGTAGTGCCTATGAACTACCACTTCACTACCACCTTGGCCCACGTACAAGAGATGGGCGCTCGTGTAGCCGAGCTCTACTACGACCGCGCTATGGAGTTGAAGAGCGATTACCCATTCAAGGGTAACATGAACATCGAGAAGTTGGAAGAACTTATCCAAACCGAAGGCAAAGAAAACATCCCATACATCCGCATGGAGGCATCTACCAACTTGATTGGTGGACAACCATTCTCTATGGCCAACTTGATGGACGTTCGCCGCATAGCCGATAAATACGGCATTATGTTGGTGCTCGACGCATCGCTCTTGGGCGAAAATGCTTACCTCATCAAGCAACGCGAAGACAAGTGGAAAGAAAACTCATTGGGCGAAATCATCAAGATGATGTGCGGTTTGGCCGACTTGGTATACTTCTCTGCTCGTAAGCTTAGCTCGTCACGCGGTGGTGGTATCTGTACCAACCAACGCGGCCTTTACAACAAGATGGAAGCACTTATCCCGTTGTACGAAGGCTTCTTGACCTATGGTGGTATCTCTGTTCGCGAAATCGAAGCAATGACCGTAGGTTTGTACGAAACACTCGACGAAACAGCTATCAGCCAAAGCCCTGAATTTATTAAGTACTTGGTAACAGAGATGGAGAAGCGCGGCATTCCTTGCGTAACACCCCCGGGTGTACTTGGCGCTCACGTCAACGCAATGGAGTTCTGTAGCCACATCCCACAAGACCAATATCCTGCCGGTGCACTTGCCGCTGCATTCTACCTCATTTCGGGTGTTCGCGGTATGGAACGTGGTACCGTATCGAGCACACGCGACGAAAACGGCAAGGAAATCCCAGCCGATGTAGAATTGCTTCGTTTGGCTGTTCCTCGTCGTGTATTCACCTTGTCGCAAGTAAACTATGTTATCGACCGCATGCATTGGTTGTACGACAATCGTCACCTCATTGGCGGTTTGAAGTTTGTTTACGAGCCACCAGTGCTTCGCTTCTTCATGGGAGGTCTTGAACCTATCGGCAATTGGCCAAACCGATTGATGGAGAAATTCCGCGAAGATTTTGGCGATAGCTTATAAAATCGAAACAAAAATTAATCGTAGATATTAGTTTTAAATGTTAATAAATTGTGAAGGGGGTTATTCGTGAGAATAGGCCCCTTTTTTTGTGCATTAGTGGGTTAGCAAAATAAGATAAGATGCGTCTCGGGATAAAAAATATATAAAATTATTTTGTTCTCCTCTCGGCTTTCATTATCTTTGTCGCATAGAGAAATTTTATCTAAACATAACTTTTATAAATTATCTATCATGAACAACTTTAAGAAATTGCAATTTGCTGCACTTTCATTGGCGTTGGCCGCATTCGGCATTAGCAACGCATCGGCACAGCAAAAGCCTGTAGCTGAGAGATATGTGCACAAGCAAGCAGGTAATCCTTACTTGCCTTTGTGGGAACACGTACCCGATGGCGAACCCCGCGTATTTGAAGATCCAGACAGACCTGGAAAGTATCGTGTTTATATCATTGGTTCGCACGACGTGCGCTTCGGTAGCTATTGCGGTCCCGACATTCGTGCATGGTCGGCACCTATCGAAGACCTTAACAACTGGCGCGACGAAGGTCCTATCTTCACTTATCCTATCGACAATCAATGGGACGTAATGTATGCCCCCGACTTGGTAGAAGTACGCCGCAAGGATGGTACTAAGGAATATTACCTCTACCCACATAGCCGTGGCCCACGTCGCGAAGCTATGGTATGTAAAGGTTCTCGTCCCGATGGTCCATTTACACCAATCAACCTCACCGAAGATGGTCGTAGCACCGTTCCTGGTAGCTGCTTAGGTTTCGACCCATCAATCTTCATCGAATATGTAACCGATCCAAACGACCCCGACTACGAAATTGGTTTCCGTGCATACGGCTATTGGGGATTCCAACACTCTACAGCTGCTCAGCTCGACCAAAACACTATGTACTCGGTTCGTCCAGGTACTACACCGGTCGATCCATTTATCCCAGCAAGCTTCCGTTATGGTGAATTGCGCGATAAGGGTCCTAACTTCCCAGCTATCCATCCCGACGAAGACTTGACTCGCTTCAACTTCTTCGAAGCATCATCAATCCGTCAAGTAGGTAATAAGTATGTTACTGTATATAGTGGCTACTCTGGTCCCGACTATGGTTTGTCAAGCACAAACTCGGCTCTTCGCTATGCATATAGTGACTCTCCACTTGGCCCATGGAAGAGCGGTGGTGTATTGGTAGACTCACGCGGTCCTGTATTGAACGAAGACGGCTCAGGTTTGACAACAACCAACGGTGGACACAACACCCACGGTAGTATCGAAAAGATTGGCGACAATTGGTATTGCTTCTACCACCGTCCACCACGTGGCTTTGGTAATGCACGTCAAGCCGTTGTTGCACCTGTAACTATCAGCTGGGACGAAAAGAGCGTAGCCGATGGCGGTAAGGTAGTGATTCGCGCGTTAGACTACTATGCTCCCGATGGCATTTGGGGTGCTAAGGACTCTAAGGGCAACGAATACACCGGTGCCGAAGTTACCTCAGAAGGTTTCAACATGTTCGGTCTTCCTCCATACGATTACTACTCAGCAGGTTATGCATGCTACTTGTCGGACATCAACCTCCAACAAGACACATGGGATAACTGGGACAACAGCATGATTATTACCAACGTTAAGAACGGTAACATCATCGGTTACAAGTACTTCGGTTTCGGCGGTTTGAGCAAGGCTAAGAACGGTATCAAGCCATTCAAGGGTACAGCTAAGGGTAACGGCACTATGCTTAACGTATGGGTAGAACCCAAAACTGCACAAGGCTGCACTATCGAAG
>JAFYML010000332.1 GCA_017556595.1 Bacteroides sp. | reverse complement strand
CGGTTTTACCCACCATGGACAACGAATTTTCAATTTAAGCTTTTGAGATTTAGACTTCTTATCTACGATGAAACGTACAGTTTCTTCGTAAGGGAAGTTGGTTTCTTGCGTTAAAACGAACTTCTTCTCTTTCCAATTCAATTGAGAAGCAACGAAGAGGTTTACATACAACTCATCATCGGTATGTGTATAGATAAACTCACCATACTTACCATGATTTTCCATACCAGTACCCACACAACACCACATACCGCTATTAGGAGCAGAATAAACGCGATAGTGAGCCGGACGTGCCGAAGTGAAATATACATATCCACCATGTTCAGGGTGCTGAGTAGAGAGGATATGGTTGTACATAGCACGTTCGTAATAGTCAGCATAGCGAACATCACCAGTCATACGGAAGAGGTTTTGTGTCAACTTCATCATGTTGTTGGTGTTGCACGATTCTGGGCCTTCGCGGTCATCCACATAGCTCTTGCAATCGTCGGCCGATGCAAAGTGCTCACGACGGCTATTACCTCCGAATGCCAACGAGCGAGTATTTACTACGGTTTCCCAGAAGAATTCCGATGCCTTTTGATAGTAAGCAGCATCAGCTTCTTGTCCGGCAAGTGCCAACATTTCGGCAGTTCTTGCATGACCCACAACCTTAGGAACTTGTGTGTTGGCATGCTTGTTGTCCAAGTTATCTACACCCTTGGCCATGCTATCCAGCAACCAATGGTGAGCAAAGCGCTTAGCTGTATTCAAGTATTTAATATCACCAGTCATTTGATAAGCATCGGCATACACTTCGTTCATACCACCAAACTCTTGACCACACATTCGTTCCATTTGCTCGTCGCTGAGTGGAGAAAGCACGTTGTATCCCCAATCGCAAAGCTTCAAGAACATATCTTTTGCAAGTTCGCTACCTGCATACATCCAAGCATCGCGCAAACCGGCAAATGTTTTGTGGATGTTATACCAAGGCACCCAATAACGGTTTACAAAACCTACATTGCCTTTGTGAACTTCACTCCAGATACGTTTACCATCGGGCACGCCACCTACATAGCCATCGCCATTGGCATCTTGGCAACGCTTCAACTCGGCAAGCACATAATCCAATCGCTCTTTACATTCCTTGTTGCCGGTAGCAGCATAGTGCATAGCCAATGCAGAAACATAGTGACCACCTACGTGACCATCCAATCCCTCCCAGTTGGGGAAGTATTCGGCTTTTTTAGGCAAGCCAGCTTCCTTTAAGAAAGGAGCCAACAAGCGGTCAGTGTCGTATTGCAACAACACTTCCACATTCAAATCCATTGCATGCTTGAAAGGGCCATCAAGCAATTGTACTTCGGACAAAGCAAACGTGTTAGGATAAAGTTTGTCTTGCGACATACCATTACTAACCGATGCCAACAATGCAACGGTAAATAATGCAGTTTTCGTCAATTTTGAAAATCTCATGGTTCTTGTTATTATTTAGGTTTAATTAAAAATCTATAGTCCACTGAAGTTTACCCCTTCGAATACCAACGAAGGAATGCGCCATGAACGATTGTCGGGCGCATCATTACCTATCGCTACCAACGAGCTCCACAGCGTAAGCATATTACCCGTGATATTCATTTCGTTGACGGGTTGTGTCAACTTGCCATTTTCGATAAGGAAGCCTTCGATGCCGTAAGAGAAATCGCCTGTTGAGCTATTGCAATTACCACCATTGAAACCTGTCACTAGGATACCTTTATCGATATCGGCAATCAAGCCGTTCAAATCCTTCTCACCTTGGTTCATTACCAACAACGATGGCGAACTGATGGTAGGTTCAACACCCATCTTCTTTGCATTGTAGGTATCGATAAAGTATGTTTTCAACACACCATTTTCAAAGATTGCACGAGGTTCGGTTGCAACACCTTCGGCATCGAAATAGCGTGCACCACTGGCTCCCACCAAATGAGGTTCGTCCAATAAGGTTAGCTTATCCGATACTACTTTTTGTCCCAACTTATCCAAAAGGAATGAGTTCTTTTGTTGCAATGCCGAGCCAAGCAATGCGCTAAGCAATGGATTGCCCAATTGAGTTACATTCAAGTAATCGACAACCATTGTATATTTACCCGACTTAGCTTTTTTCTGTCCCAACTTGCGCAACACACGTTCTAATGCCTTGCTTCCAATATCTGTTTTCTTTAGGTTTTTATAGAACAAGCTACTTTCACTCCAATAATCCGACGGACGGGCTTCACCCTCTCCCTTAATGGATACACTAGCCGAAACATTTGTCCAAGTGCGTTTCGATTCACCTTCGAATCCGTTGCTGATAAGTTGATAAGATGCACTTTCACCATCGGAATAACCTGTGCTGACCGAAATGATTCGTTCGTCTTTTCCCATCACCTCTTCGGCGGCAGCTTGTGCTAAAGCAACCTTTTCATCGGGATTTATATCTGCTAAAGTGCTATCGAACAATTGCAAATCGGGTTTTCCGCCTTTATAATAGCGTGAAGGGTCGGCCAATAAACGCGATTCATCGGGTGCTAAATAGCGTGTTGATTCAATGCCGTTCAGGATAAAATTCTCCAACTCGGCCTTATTCAAACGATTGGTCGAGAAAGAACCGAATCGGCCATCGACATACAAACTCAAGCTTAAACCACCTTCCGATGCTTGTTGCAAACGATCCATTTTGCCGTCACGCAATTCGAACGAAGCATTCGAATTGGCATACAATTGTACTTTTGCGGCCTGACAACCATTCTTCAAGGCGTAATCCATCGCCCATTGTGCCAGTTTCTTATTTTTATCTGTAATCATCGTTTTCTTGTTATGAGTTATTCGTAATCATCATTCACCACCTACGGTCAGTTTGCTAACCAATGCCGAAGGCATACCACATGTAACGGGACAAGATTGTCCATCCTTACCGCATGTCCAAGTGCCATTATCTATTTCGGCATTTGCGGCCACCATTGTAATGTCGGCCAATGCTTTAGGACCATTACCAATAATGTTGATGTCCTTGATAGGTTGTGTCAATTTACCATTTTCAATCAAGTAACCCGACTTCACAAAGAAGGTAAAATCACCAGCGCCAATTTGTACTTGTCCGTTCGTGAATTGTTGTGCATAGATACCCTTCTTTACGGTAGAGATAATCTCTTCTTCGGTTACATTGCCAGGTTCCATATAGGTAGCACGCATACGAGGGATAGGGATATTACGGAAGGTATCACGACGACCGTTACCGGTAGAAGGCACACCATAATGCTTAGCACTGATACGGTCGTGTAGGTAACTAGTAAGTATGCCATCCTTTACGATGTATGTCTTTTGTCCTTCCACACCTTCATCGTCGAAGTTCACCGAGCCGCGATTGAAAGGAATAGTAGCATCATCTACTACATTGATGTGTTCGCTACAAATCTTCTTACCAAGCAAATCGCAGAAGATAGAGGTGCGCTTTCTGTTGAAATCGGCTTCGAAAGCATGTCCAATAGCTTCGTGCAACAAGATACCCGAACCACCAGCTGCCATCACAACAGGCATTTCGCCACCTTTCGGCTTAACGGCTTTGAACAAGATAGCAGTATTCTCGACGGCTTCGCGAGCAAGGATATTGATTAAATCTTCGTTCAAGAATTCGAAACCTTTACGGTATGCACGTGCGGCATAGCTATTCTCCATTTGGCCGTTTTCTTCCATAATGCAGACAGCACCTAACGTCACCATCGGACGATAGTCGTAATAGGTTACACCTTCTGAGTTACAGAATAATACGTGTGTAGTAGTATCGCCTAAGCTGGCTTGTACTTTTCGCACACGCTTATCCAACGAGAATATCTTGTCGTTCAGTTTTTGCAGATAAGGCATTTTAGCTTTCAGTTGCACCTCTTCCCACGGAGTAGTTACTACATAACGGCTTTTCTCCAATCGTTTTTCCTGGAAAGCAACCGGCTCGGTAGCTTGTCCCGATGAAGCAATGCGAGCAGCCGTACGAGCAGCACGCAACATCTCTTCCAATGTTACGCCTTCAACGTATGCATAACCAGTTTGATCACCGGCTAATACACGTACTCCCATACCAAAATCGATGCTCGAACCACAACGATTCACTTGGCCATCCATCAGTG
>JAFYML010000331.1 GCA_017556595.1 Bacteroides sp. | reverse complement strand
TATCTTTGGTGAGTCGGCCGGTGGAATTTCGGTAAGCATGTTATGCGCATCACCATTGGCTAAAGGCCTTTTCCGCGGTGCTATCTCGCAAAGTGGTAGCTCGTTTGGACCTTTCGGACCAAAATCATACCCAGGCGAGAATATGAGAGCGTTGGCCGACGCAGAGAAGGAAGGTGTTGAATTCGGAGAATCGAAGGATGCAACTACGGCTGAGGCACTTCGTGCGTTGACTCCTCAAGATTTGAATGGCCGGTTTGCAGTAACCGGTGGCCCATGGCCTATTGTGGATGGTTATGTGATTCCAGACGACCAATACAAGATGTATGAAGCCGGCAATTATAACGATGTAGCATTGCTCATTGGTTACAATGCTGACGAGGGTGATAGCTTCGGCGCTACAGATGATCCTGCTCAACACGTTGCTTCTGTTCGCGAACGTTATGAGGATTATGCCGACAAATTGTTGGCTGTTTATCCATTGGAAGATGGTAAGGTAGGCAAATCGGCTCGCGACCTTACGCGTGATGCAGCTTTCGGTTGGGGTACTTGGGTTTGGGGACGTTTGCAAAACGAAACCGGCAAGCAACCTGTGTATATGTACTATTTCGACCAAGATCCAATGTATCCGGAAGGCGACCGTAAATATGGTCATCGCTCACCACACGGACAAGATGTTGATTTCGTATTCCAAAGCGTTCGCCCGGGCAATAATCCTACCGACAAAGCGCTTGAAAAGTATATCTTGAAATATTGGACAAACTTTGCCAAGTATTTAAATCCGAATGGCGAAAAGAACGATGAACAATTACCTGCTTGGCCGTTGTTCAAGAACGAAAACTCGGAAGTGATGGTGCTGACTGGCGAAGGTCCGCATCCAGCACCGGTGCCATCGGAAGATGCCATGAAGGTGCTTGATGAATACTTTGCTTGGAGAAGAGCTCAAGAATAATGGGTTCCTATATATAATAAAGGGGTTGCGTAGATCTATGCAACCCCTTTACTTTTATAGCTTAACGCAAGATTTATTTATTGGCCATGCGGTAGATATTAATCATATCTTGACGATTCAATACTTTGAAGCCACCGATGGTGCGTGCATCGTTTTCACTACACTTCAATGCCATTTCTTGAATCTCTTCTTCGGTCACTTGACGGCCAATAAGTTCTACAATGCCGGTAGGCATGCCAATGCTGTGGAAGAATGCTTCCAATGCCTCGATACCTGCCAATGCAGTGTATTCGGCCGATTTGAAGTCTTGCTTCACGCCCATTACGTTTACGGCAAAGCGAACAAAACAATCGATGTTTTCTTTATATACATAGCGTGCCCAGCTGCCCCACATTGCGGCCAAACCTGCTCCATGAGCTACGTCGAACATACCGCTGAGTTCGTGCTCCAATGTATGTGTTGCCCAATCGTCGGCCATACCACAACCAGTCAAATCGTTGTGTGCAATACTACCAGCCCACATAATTTGTGAACGAAGCACATAGTTGTTCGGGTCTTTTAGTACGGCGGGTGTACAAGTCTTTACAGTGCGCAATACAGCTTCGGCTACGGCATAAGTAATCTCCATATCATCGTCGTGCGAGAAGTAACGCTCCATGGTGTGCATCATCATGTCGGTAGCACCACAAGCTGTTTGGAAAGCGGGTAGGGTACAAGTGCGTTCAGGATTCATGATGGCAAACTTACAACGAATCATATCGTGTGCATAATCCTTTTTCAAATTGCCCTCTTCGTTGGTGATAACGCTGGCTGCACTCATTTCGCTACCGGCTGCAGGGATAGTTAGCACGCAAGATACGGGTACGCAATCGGTGGCTTGACCTTTGTGTGTATATAAATCCCAAACATCACCTTCATACTTCACGCCCCAAGAGATAGCTTTTGCCGAGTCGATAACGCTACCGCCACC
>JAFYML010000330.1 GCA_017556595.1 Bacteroides sp. | reverse complement strand
TCCTCCGAGAACACAAGTGCGAGGTTCATCGCACCGTGGAACAAAAGGAAGAGCACCAAAGCCAAACCGGTGATACTCATCACCAATTTACGGCCAATAGATGAATCTTTTAACCACATAATTTTTTTAGTTTATTAGTTTATTAGTTGATTTGTTTATTCGTTTCTTCAGTTTTACGCACCAAGGGTGCTTATCTCATAGCCCGCTACAAACAAAGTATAGCACACCAATGAACATGCAAAGGTACGAAATAAATTTCGTTCAAGCAAATTTAACCCCAAAAAACTGCTGTAGAATATAAAATAAACTTAAAAACACACCTTGTGATGCAAAAAAATTTGCGTAGTTGTAAAAAAAGTAGTACTTTTGTAGGTTGAAAGATTGTTGCTCGACAAAATTTTAAATGCAAAAAAAAGCCACACATATATTGCTCATTTGCCTGATGGCATCACTATCCCTTCAAGCTCAAATCAAAGGGTCTGGTAGCAGTGTGTTTCATTTTCTGAGTCTGCCTGCTTCATCTCGCTTGAACGCGTTGGGTGGCGAGAACGTAGCCATCGCTGACGATGATATTAGTATGGCATTTATCAACCCTGCCCTACTCACAGCTAACACAGATAAAGTGCTACAGCTCAACTATGCCTATTACCTCGCAGGAACCATGTTTGGTAGTGCCATGTATGGACATAATTATGAAGATAATTATTTTGGAGCTGCCATTCACTACTTAGATTACGGAAAAATGCAATATGCTGATGAGTTTGGCAACCTGCTTGGTACCACGTTCACAGCTAAAGACTTTTGCCTTAATCTTATGTACGCTAGACAACTAGGGCCCATGTTTCGTGTGGGTGCCACGATTAAACCTATCTTTAGTGTATACGAAGCCTATACCAGTTTTGCTCTTGGTGCTGATGTCGGCGGTCATTTTCAGACTGCAGATAGCACCTTTCAAATGGGATTAGCACTCCGCAATATTGGTTGGCAACTCAAATCGTTCTATGAAGACGATTTTGGGCAACACACAGAAATGCTACCACTCAACCTAGAGTTAGGATTAGCTTATCGTCTAGCACACGCACCACTGCGATTCTCATTGACGATACACAACCTTCAGCGATGGGATATTGCTCCTGCAAGCGAAGATATTAAGTGGTATGACATGATGTTCCGACATACAATTTGGGCTGTAGACATACTGCCAAAAAGCGAGAAATTCTATCTAACACTAAGTTACAACCACCGCCGACAAGCAGAGATGAATATCACAGACATCAAAAGTTTAGCGGGATTTGCTCTCGGTGCTGGAGTGAGAATACACAAATTTCGTATAGGTTTTGCCCTTAGTCAATACACCAAAAGCAACTTTACATACCAAGTATCGCTATCGACGGACATCAATAGCTTCATCAAGTAAAATCGTCATCCTTAATCATATAACAATATGGTACAAAAAATCATCGTTGCCATTGACGGCTACTCATCTTGCGGGAAATCCACCATTGCCAAGGCATTGGCCAAGCATGCAGGTTACACATACGTTGACACCGGCGCCATGTATCGCGCAACAGCTCTGTATGCTCAACGCCAAGGGCTAACAGACGATTTGGCACAAGTAGTTCCACTATTAGCCAATGTTC
>JAFYML010000329.1 GCA_017556595.1 Bacteroides sp. | reverse complement strand
GTTTTCAGCAGTGATGCTGTTGTACTCTTTCAAGATTAGTTCAATCTCTTTAGGATTATTAATGTTACCTTGATTCACGGCAACACCAATTTTGAAATAATCCTTGTAGGCATCTTTCAAGCCACCTGGTGTGTCGGGTGTGCCCCATTGAGCCATTGCTACGTTTGCGCTTAGCGCTAATGCCAGTGTGCAAACTACTGTTTTCAGGGTTCTCATGTTGGTTAGTTTTTAAATTTAAGTAAATATAAATAATGTATTATAAAAGTTAGATAGACAAGTGTGTTGAAGGTTTAATACCTTCGTGGTTATTTAACCTTTATTAAGAAGTGGAGGCGTTATTTCTTTTTCTTCGTCAAGTTTCGCGCCAATTGTGTGGCGATGGTTTTGGCGAAGTAGGTTACGGCGGTGCCCAGCACGGTGGTTAGAACACTCTTACTTTTGCCCGATTTTTTCTTCTTTTTTGCCTCTTCTTTCTCTTTTTCCTTCTCCAAACGAGCCTTTTCTTTCTCTTTTTCGGCTTTTTCTTTGGCTTCGGCGGCCTGTTTTTCGGCCTCTTCGCGTTGTTTTGCAATGATTTCGAAGGCCGATTCGCGTTCTTTTACATCCTCATATTTGCCACAAATGCGCGAATTTTGGATGATTTGCGCACGTTGTTCGTCGGTTATGGCACCGATTTGGCTTAGTGGGAAGAGGATTTTTGCGCGTTGCACCATGGCGGGCGCACCCTCTTCGTCGAGGAAGGATACGAGCGCCTCGCCCGTGCCTAGTTCAAGAATCTCGCGTTCGGTTTCGAAGGCGGGGTTTGGTCGGAAGGTTTTGGCGGCTGCTTTCACGGCAGCTTGGTCTTTGGGAGTGAAGGCACGCAAAGCGTGTTGTACGCGGTTGCCACATTGTCCCAAGATGCTTTCGGGCAGGTCGGAAGGCGATTGCGAGATGAAGTACACACCTACGCCCTTCGAGCGAATCAGTCGCACGATTTGCTCTATTTTATCGGTCAGCGCCTTCGATGTATCTTTGAATAGCATGTGTGCCTCGTCGAAGAAGAAAATCATCTTAGGCAGCTCCATATCGCCCACCTCGGGCATTATGTCGTAAATCTCGGTGAGTAGCCACATCAAGAAGGTGGAGTATAGCTTAGGGCGTAGCATCAACTCGTCGGCGGCAAGGATGTTCATTACGCCACGTCCGCCTTCGGTTTGTAGCAAGTCGTAAATGTCGAATGCCGGCTCGCCAAAGAAGAGGTCGCCTCCTTGCTCGGATAGCGTGAGCAGGGCGCGTTGAATGGCGCCTACCGATGCAGCACTGATGTTTCCGTAGGTGGTGGAGTATTTAGCGGCATTCTTGGCCACATAGTCAAGCATTAAGCGCAAATCCTTCATGTCGATAAGCGGCAATTGCTCGTCCTTGGCAATGCGGAAAGTCAGCGTAAGGATGCCTGTTTGCGTCTCGTTTAGCTCCATCAGTCGTGCCAGGAGCATAGCACCCATCTTCTCTACAGTGGTGCGCATGGGGTGTCCTTGCTTGCCATAAACGTCGTACAATCGCACGGGACAGCCTTCGAACTGCAGGGTAGTGGTGTCCATTCCCCATTCGGCACAACGCTTTTCGATGAATTTGCTCAATCCGCCCGTTTGCGAAATGCCCGAAAGGTCGCCCTTCAT
>JAFYML010000328.1 GCA_017556595.1 Bacteroides sp. | reverse complement strand
CCTTTTGGATTTGCACGTTGCTATCAAGAACGTTGCCCATTGAAAGATAATTGTTTGCGCTACTATTCGGCGCAGCACGAAAAGAGCGAAGCCAATAGCGTGCTCATCGTTAATCCGCGTCTTATCCCCGAAGATGCATCGAAATGTTCCCATTTCAAGAGTTTGAAGAAGATTCGTGTGGCTTGGGGTGTGAAACATCTTTTTGACGAAGTGCCCGCCAAGCAACTTCATTCGTTGAAAAGCAGTATCATTGCCTACATTGGTCGCACGCGCTACTATCGTTGCTATCGCATGGAGCAAGGCTTGATGCCCTCCGACCAACAATTCATTGCCGCCGCTTTTCGTAAGTATGGCCTGACAATTAAGCCTGTTTACGACCATTACACCGAAGAGTATGATTGGGAATAAACTTTTTCTCTTGAAATATGGTTTGTAACGAATAAAACCACTATTTTTACACTCGAAAACAATCAAATTTGAATAGGTTATGGAAAAAGTATATGTATTCTTTGCCGATGGCTTCGAAGAAATTGAAGCAATGGCACCGGTAGATATTTTGCGTCGTGCTGGTTTACAGGTGGTTATGGTATCTGTTACTGACGATGAAATTGTGAAGGGTGCACATGGCGTGTCGATATTTTGCGACAAGAATATCGCAAATTGCGACTTTAGCGATGCTGAGCTTTTACTGCTTCCTGGTGGTATGCCAGGTGCTGCTTCGTTGGGCAAGTCGGAAGCATTGTGCAAAGCGTTGTTGAAACATGCCGAAGCCGGTAAACCTTTGGCGGCTATTTGTGCTGCACCGATGGTATTGGGCAATTTGAGCTTGTTGCAAGGCAAAAAGGCGACATGTTATCCCGGCTTCGAAAGCTATTTGGAAGGTGCAGAATACACCGCTAGCTTGGTTGAACAAGATGGTAATATCGTTACAGGTAAAGGCCCCGGAGCAGCTATTCCTTTTGCTTTGACACTTGTAGAGATGTTAGTGAGCAAAGAGATGCGCGATGAACTACAAGCCGGCATGATGGTACCTAATTTTTAACCTTTAACTTTTAATTTTCAACGTGAACTTCGTCATTATTGTTGCCGGTGGAAAGGGCTTGCGCATGGGTGCCGACCTTCCCAAACAGTTTCTACCGATAGGTGGAAAGCCCGTGTTGATGCACACGTTGCAAGCATTTCACGAGGCCGATTCCGCTATGCGTTTGATATTGGTGTTACCTCAATCGCAACAGGCCTATTGGAAATCGTTGTGCGAAGAGTATGCTTTTACCATCCCACATCAAGTGGCCGATGGTGGTGAAACACGCTTCCATTCCGTGAAAAATGGTTTGGCATTGGTAGATGAAGCAGGCTTGGTGGGTGTACACGATGGCGTGCGTCCGTTTGCATCGGTCGAGGTGATTCGTCGTTGCTATGCCGAAGCTGCTCAGCATAAAGCCGTTGTGCCGGTTATCGATGTGGTGGAAACCGTCAGAGTGCTGCAAGGAGAAGATAGTCAAACGGTTGACCGTAATCAATACAAACTAGTGCAAACACCGCAAGTGTTCGATGTAGCTTTGTTGAAGCAAGCCTATCAACAACCCTATACGCCCAACTTTACCGACGATGCTTCTGTGGTGGAGGCATACGGACAAAAGATTCACTTAACCGGTGGTAACCGCGAGAATATAAAGATTACTACTCCTTTTGATTTGAAAATAGCCGAAACAATTCTAGGGAAATAGATGTTAGATGTTCGATTTAACTACACGAGACATAAAGTATCTACCTGGAGTGGGCCCACAACGGGCATCTCTGTTGAACAAGGAGTTGAACATCTGCTCCTTTTATGACTTGTTGTACTATTTCCCTTACAAGTATGTTGACCGTAGTCGTATCTATCCTATTCGTGAGATTACGGGTACCATACCCTATATACAAATTAAAGGTACTATTTTGAGTTTTGAATCGGCGGGCGAGGGACGTCAACGCCGATTGATTGCTCACTTTTCGGATGGCACAGGCGTGGTAGATTTGATTTGGTTTCGCGGCATAAAATACATTACAGGTAAGTATAAACTAAACAAGGAGTATGTGGTATTTGGCCGTCCTACCATCTTCAACGGACGAGTAAACATTGCACATCCCGATATTGACGAAACAACCGAGCAAAAGAGTGGTTCGCTTGGCTTGCAACCCTACTATAATACGTCGGAGAAGATGAAGCGTGGCATGCTCAATTCGCATGCTATCGAAAAGATTATGTATGCTTTGATGCAACAAATCAAAGAGCCATTACCCGAAACACTTACTCCACAAATCATTTCGGCCTATCGATTGATGCCGCTTACCGATGCCTTGCGTGCCGTTCACTTCCCAGAGAGTGCCGACCAATTACGCAAAGCGCAATATCGCTTGAAGTTTGAAGAACTCTTCTATATCCAACTGAACATTTTGCGCTATGCCAAAGATCGCCAACGCAAGTATCGCGGCTATCTTTTTTCGAAGGTGGGCGATGTCTTCAATCGTTTCTACCAAGAGAATTTGCCTTTCCAACTGACTAATGCACAGAAACGTGTACTGAAAGAAATTCGACGCGACATGGGCTCGGGCCGCCAAATGAATCGTTTGTTACAAGGCGATGTGGGTAGCGGAAAGACTTTAGTGGCATTGATGAGTATGCTTATTGCGCTTGACAATAGCTACCAAGCTTGCATGATGGCACCTACCGAAATCCTGGCCAATCAGCATTATGAAACTATTAAAGACTTGCTGAAGGGTATGGATGTGCGAGTGGAGTTGCTCACCGGCTCAATAAAAGGCAAGCGTCGCGAAGCTATTTTGCAAGGATTGCTCACGGGCGATGTACATATCTTGATTGGTACGCATGCCGTGATTGAAGATACCGTGAACTTTGCTTCGTTGGGTTTTGTAGTTATCGACGAGCAACACCGCTTTGGTGTGGCGCAACGCGCACGACTTTGGTCGAAAAACAACTTCCCACCGCATGTGTTGGTGATGACGGCAACGCCTATTCCACGTACGTTGGCCATGACGCTTTATGGCGACTTGGAAGTGTCGGTCATCGACGAACTGCCTCCTGGTCGTAAACCCATTGAAACGCTACACCGTTTCGACGCGCATCGCAATAGTTTGAACGAGGCGATCAAACAACAGATTGCCGCCGGCCGGCAAGTCTATATGGTGTATCCGTTGATTAAGGAGAGCGAAAAGATAGATTTGAAAAATTTGGAAGAGGGATACTTGCATGTGTGCGAAGATTTCCCCGAATGTACTATCTGCAAGGTGCATGGACAAATGAAACCTGCTGATAAGGATGCGGAGATGCACCGATTTGTATCGGGCGAAGCACAGATTATGGTGGCCACAACCGTTATCGAGGTTGGGGTGAATGTGCCTAATGCTTCTGTGATGGTGATCGAAAATGCCGAGCGCTTTGGCTTATCGCAATTGCACCAACTTCGCGGCAGGGTGGGGCGTGGCGCCGATCAATCTTATTGTATCCTAGTTACCGGTTTTAAGTTGGCTGAAGATACGCGTAAACGCATTGAAATCATGGTACGCACCAACGATGGCTTCGAGATAGCCGAAGCCGATTTGAAACTTCGCGGCCCTGGCGATTTGGAGGGTACACAACAAAGTGGTATGGCGTTCGACTTGAAGATTGCTGACCTTGCTCGTGATGGGCAATTGTTGCAATATGTGCGTGAAGTGGCGCAACAAATTGTCGATGCCGATCCTAACGGCACCTTGCCTGAAAACGAACTTCTATGGAAACGCTTGAAAGCACTTCGCAAAACCAATGCCTGTGTATTACACAATCATATTCATATAATTTTAAATCCTAAAAATATTAAAGAATATCCTAAAATAATTACATCCATAAAATACTATTTCTCAAAAAATTATG
>JAFYML010000327.1 GCA_017556595.1 Bacteroides sp. | reverse complement strand
GGTTTTGCTGCAGTGCCCATGTACCATCCACAAAATAATCTCCTTCGCCTTTATTACCAAAGGCACTGAATTTACCGTCTTCATAGAATCTAATGCCTTCTTCGTATCTTTCGCTTTCAGAGCTCCAAACACCTATTATGGACTTGCTGTAATCCACTTCAATGAAGTCGTGGTCGCAATCTTCTGTACAGCTGCTCAAACCACACATTGCCACTAGGGCAACTACCATAATTTTAAAAAACTTCATAGTTTTCTGTTTGTTAAAAATATAAATTGTATAAACTCATCTTTTTTTGAGGCTGCAAAGGTAGCGTTTTCTTGGCAAATACAAAAGTAAGAGGTTGCGTAATGTATTTGACATTCGTCAATAAATGAATAAGCCCCAAAGCTGATGTAGCTTTGGAGCTTATAATTAAATATACGTTAGGGGTAGGGTATGGCTTATTTGTTGATAGCTGCTGCAACTTCCATACAAGCAAGGTTCAGCATGACGTAGTTGGGCACTGTGTTGATGCAGCACTCGTTTTCGCCCCAAAGGAAGGGGTAGTCGTCTTTGTTCTCCATAAAGTCGGGCTTTCGCATCAACAGACCAGGAACAATACCACCAGGGATGACGTTGTAGTCGGCTCGGTTATTGCCATAGGCCACCTTCTTGGTTCCAACACCTACACCGGTGATGAACGAGAGGTTGTTGTATGGGTGATTTCCGAATAGGTAGTTAAGACCTTTTAGAATCATGTCGGGGTCCACAAGTTCCGGATATTGCTTCCATACAAGGTAGGCGTTGAACGAGTTGCTGATGACTTGCGTATTGCCTGCCCAGCCACCACCCGAGATGGGTACGCAGTAGGGGTTCTCGCTACCTACAGCTGCCAAGCGCTCTACATAGGCTGGGATAGCTGCATCTACTTGTGCCTTGGCATCGGCAGGGAGCATGTCGTACACGCGTAGTATCTGTCCCATGTTAGGACCCGAATTGCGGCGGTTGTTGTTCCCGTTCTCGGCATTTGTGTTCTTGCCCAATGCTTCAATCTGCTTCAAGATAGCTGGCATAAAGATGTCCTTGTACTTCTCGTCGCCGGTAGCATAGTAGAGCTCTATGGCACCACGCACACCATTATCTTCTTTGCCCACATATTTATTCCACAACATAAGCGCGTTCTTCAAAGAGCGTTCGGCCTCTTTGGGGAAATAGTTTTTCAATGCAGGATATGCCGATGCAAGACCTACGATGGCGTTCATCACACCATTGGCGCTTGGCTTGTTGGTCATGATGATGCGGTCGTCGTATGTACCACTACGTTTGCCATCGGCCGATACTTGGTAGGGTTTCAAACTGGGGTCGTAGATAAGGCCATCGGTAAGGGTTAATGCATCGCCAAGATGGTGGTATTGGTGCATCTGTGGCTGACCGATATTTCTCGATACAAAACCTAATGCTTCGATTTGTGCATTCATGTTGAGGGTGCCGTGCATTATCTGTTGAACAACATCGGGAACACCGTCGGGACGATGGATGTCGGCATATTTTGTCACTTCGTCGATATAGGTCATATCTCTCTCGGGTTGGAACAATCGCCACAATGAAGCCAAATCTACGGTTGTTGTCACTACTGAATTTTGCTGAATGTCGAAGTCGCCAGCATCGTACCAACCACCAACGGCAAGGCCCGGAACGTGTTCCAATGGTTTGTATTTGGTGTAGTTCTCTGCTCCTTGGCTGTAGCCATCGTGAATCTTAATATTGGCTGGGGCCATAATGGCATCGTCCATATTGGCGCGTCCATGCCATATTCTATAGCCTTCGTTCACTTCCATGTGGTCCATGGCTACTACCAATGATACATCCATTGACGAGTGCCATTTGTCTGCGTAGATGTCTTTGTCGATAGGGAAGGCATTGGTTTGAACGCCATCGTATTCGATTACATAAAGACCCGGTTCGCGCACTTCGGTAAAGTCGATGCGAGCATAATTGTAACGGCTGTAGAATACGCCCCATTCTTCGACCTTGGCATTCAATGCAACTGTTTGGCTGCCGTCTGGATTAACACGCAAAATTTTAGCGGTAGGAGCTATCTTGTCGCGCTTGTCCAATTCTACTACAGACACTTTGTTCTGTGCAGGGGTGTAGCCTATTTGCGAGAAGCCAATGTTGGGCTTGCGTATCCATTCGGGGTTTGAGCTAGGCTCTACATACCATTCCAATACTTTTCCGGTTTTGTCGGCTGGAAGCAGCGAACGAACCACAAATGTGCCGTTTTGTGCAAGGTGGCGACCATCGTAGATGCTTACATCTTCGTCGGATGTAATGCTTACGCATAGCTCATCGTCTTCGGGTGCCAATACAATGCTCTTGCCGGTGGACATGGGCAGTGGAACCAAGAATTCGTCTCGGCCGCGGTCGTCGAAGGTTGTTTCGCCAAAGTATTGCGGTATCTTTTCCGATAACGGACGAACCTCTGTATCGTGCATAGGGAAGCGGGGCAATATGCGTGCTGCGCCATCAACGATATAGTTCTTGCCAAAATAGGATGCAGGGAAAAATTCCAAGTTCATACCTGCTTTGCCTATCAAGTTGGCCGGCACCGGCTTGTCCAAATAGACTTGCATCAACACGCCTTCGCCGCTTGGCGTTACGCGAATTTTCGAAGCGAAATCGTAGTCTTTGTAGGTCAGTTCCACCTCAATGTAATTCTCCTCACGATTCACTTCGCGATTGGTCATTTCGCCATAAATATCCCACTGCTCGGGGGTGTTCATAAAGCGAATGCCACCGCCTGTACTTATGCGCTCGCCACGCTGAATAATTTCAATACCTGCTAGTTTCTCGTCGCAGAAACCACCGTTGTAGATGTTGCTGTACACCAACACATTGGAACCTGTCTTTTCAAAGTATTCCAACTCGTTCATGGTAAACGTATCGGTACCCTTTTGCGAACAGGATG
>JAFYML010000326.1 GCA_017556595.1 Bacteroides sp. | reverse complement strand
GAAGAAACTGGTATGTTTGGTGCTTTCGGTCTTAAACCAGGTGTGCTTCAAGGCGAAATTTTGCTGAACTTGGATTCGGAAGATGAAGGCGAATTGTACATTGGTTGTGCCGGCGGCTTGAACATTCAAGCATTCCTAGAATATAAGGAAGAGAAAGCAGCCGAAGGGTTTGTTGCACGCAAACTTACCTTGAAAGGTTTGCGCGGCGGACACTCGGGATTGGAAATTAACGAAGGACGTGGAAATGCCAATAAGTTGATGGCTCGCGTTGTGCACGATTTGCTCATTGAATTCGATTGCCAATTGGCGCAATTCGAAGGCGGCAACATGCGCAATGCTATCCCACGCGAAGCAAACGCAGTATTATTGTTCAACCCCGACGATATGGACGGTTTGAACGAATATATCCAAGAATACGAAGCGCAAATCAATGCCGAATACGACACCATCGAAAGCGACATTATCTTGAAGATTGAAGAAACCGACATGCCGCAAACAATGGTACCCGAGGATATTCAAGACAACCTTATCAACTTGTTGATGGCTATTCAAGATGGCGTGATGCGTATGATTCCTACCGTTCCCGACACCGTAGAAACATCGTCGAATCTAGCAATCGTAACCATTGGCAACGGCAAAGCCGAAGTGCGCATCTTGGCGCGTAGCTCGTGCGACACAATGAAGGACTTCTTAGCCGATAGCCTCATCGCTTGCTTCTCATTGGCCGGTATGAAGGTGGAAACAAGTGGTGGATACTCGGGATGGCAACCTAACGTAAATTCGCCCATCTTGCATGCTATGAAGCAATCGTATAAAGAACAATTTGGCACCGAACCTGCCGTGAAGGTGATTCATGCCGGTTTGGAATGTGGTATCATTGGTGCTACTTACCCAGGGCTCGACATGGTTTCGTTTGGTCCTACCTTACGTTCACCTCACTCGCCCGACGAGCGCGTACTAATCCCTACAGTAAGCAAATTCTACGATTTCCTTATCGCAACATTAGAAAAAACACCGTTAAAATAGCAAAATAACACGAGGAAGGCGATTTGCCTTCCTCTTTTTCTTGACCTATATCAAGAAAAACGACTCAAAATTGCTTTTCTCAAAAAAAGAATTGTCCACATCGAACAAACGCCCTACCTTTGCGTTGTAATTAAAAGAAATAAGCAACAAAAAAGTAAATATTCAGTTTTCATGGTATTAGTATTTTAAGGTTATTAAAGATTGTAAACACAAAACGAAACAGACTTTTTAGATATTAAAAAGGAATAAGAAGAGGGACCTCGCGATGAAGTTCCTCTTTTTTATTTAGCCATTTGAAGAATCTTTATTATCTTTGCAAAAACAAGCAAAATCATCTAATGCTATGAAAAAGAACATCTTTTTATTCGCATACATCGCAATATTATGCATTGCTAACACTCATGCTCAAGCGCTTCACGATTGGGAAAATCCCGATGTCATCGGCATAAACAAAGAGGCGTATCATGCTACATTGACATTACCTTCGAAGAAAGCTACTTGCGAGGAGGTGGTGTCGCTAAATGGCGTGTGGAAGTTTCATTGGGTAAGGAATCCGCAAGAAAGGGTAGCCGACTTCTACAAGGTGGATTTTGATACATCGCATTGGGACGATATCGTAGTGCCTGGTAATTGGCAAATGCAAGGTTATGGTATGCCGATATATAGCAATTGGACATATCCTTTCAAGAAGGATTTTCCATACGTTATGGGCGAGCCACCTACACATTACTTCAGTTATGAAAATCGGAATCCGGTAGGAGCATATACCACTACCTTTATGGTAAATGGTGATAACATAAACAAACGTTTCTTCTTGCATTTTGAGGGTGTAAAATCGGCAATGTATGTATGGGTAAACGGACAAGCGGTGGGGTATAGCGAAAACTCCATGTCGCCCGCCGAATTTAATATTACCGATTATATTCAAGAAGGAGAGAATAAGTTGGCCGTAGAGGTTTATCGTTGGTCGGACGGAAGCTACCTTGAAGATCAAGATATGTGGCGTTTTAGCGGCATATTCCGCCCCGTTGAGCTATGGATACGCCCATCGGCTCATATACGCGATTATACGATAGAGGCTATCCCATCGGATGATTTTTTGAACGCACAACTTAACGCTACTTTCCAACTTCGTAACCTCTCCAAGCGAGAAGCAAAACAATTGCGTTTGGAGGTTAACATTACGGGTAAAGATGTCAATGGAAAGGCTATAAACAAGAAACTAACAAGCAAGCGTTTCGCTATCTTACCCGATGAAGAGAAGAAGATTGACCTACACACCGACTTATTAAATCCCGCGCTATGGTCGGCTGAAAAACCTCAACTTTACGAGATAGAAATTGCTCTTTATCAGAAAAAACAATTGATAGAGACATTTAAAACTCATACCGGTGTGCGTAGAATAGAAATTCAAGGCGAAACGGTGCTTGTAAATGGAGAAAAGGTAAAGTTTAAAGGCGTGAATAGACACGAGCATCATCCTCGTACAGGGCGCTACATGGATGAAACAACCTTGCGCCGTGACCTTGCATTGATGAAACAAGCCAATATCAACATGATTCGCACTTCGCACTACCCTTCTATGCCGTTATTTTACGAGCTTTGCGACGTATATGGCTTTTATGTAATGAGCGATGCCAATAACGAAAGTCATGATTATGGCATTGGTAATCGTACGCTAGGCAATGACCCACGATTACGGAAATCGTTCGTCGATAGAGCCGTATCGTTGGTGCAACGCGACAAGAATCATCCAAGTATTCTCTTTTGGTCGTTAGGCAATGAATCGGCCGCCGGAGACAATCCCAAAGCTATGGCCGATACGATTAGAGCACTCGACCCTCGACGAGTTATTTTCTATGACTCCGACCGCTCAATATCAGACATATACGAGGATAGTTATCTGCATCCACAACGCATGATAGAGGTAGCAGATAAAGTAACCGACAAACCTTTCATGATGCGCGAATATGCGCATGCCATGGGCAATTCGCTCGGTAATCTTCAAGAGTATTGGGATATTATTGAGCAACGCGACGACATTGCCGGTGCCGCTATTTGGGAATGGAACGACCATGGTATAGCCAAGAAAATAGATGGTTCGCCGTTGCGATATACCAACGACCCTAGCAATGACCTTGCCTTGCATAGCGATGAGTATTGGGCTTTCGGAGGTGAATTTGGTGACCATCCCAACTCGGGTGCGTTTGTTATCGATGGAGTGATTGGTGCCGATCGTATTCCTAATCCACATTACTATCAAATATCCAAAGTATATCAATACATTGATTTTGAATGGAAAGGCGAAGGCATTGTACAACTAAAAAATAAATATTGGTTTACACAACTCGATGAATTCGATTACGTTTACGAATGGTTAGTAAACGGGAAATCATTGGGATTACAACCTGCTACTTTAAGCAATAATCAGCTCATTATCGGACAAATGCCCGCAACAAAAGGGGAGCTTCTGCTGAACGTATTCGGCACACTTACCGAATCCAATCAGTGGGCGGAAAAAGGATTTGCGGTAGCTAAAGAACAATTTATCATCCGCCCCTACCCGACAAACGAAGTTGTATCTACATCATCTATCCCCACTATCGAGATAGGCAATGGAAATATCTGTTTAAAAAGCACTAACAACACATTCCGCTTTGAGCAAGAAAGTGGAGCATTAGTAAGTTGGGAAAACGGAAATGAGGAGATGCTAAAAGGTAAACTTGAACCCTATTTTTGGAAGCCAGCAAACGAAAATCAAAAACAAAATCGTTATGCCGAGCGATTAGGGAAATGGCGAAAGGCAGCAAAAGAAAGAAACGTTACCCGATACGAAACCTATATCAAGGATGGATTGGCCGTTGTAACCTTCCACATTGAATATGCCATCGGAGCTAACGGACAATTGACATACACGTTGAATGGAGAGGGACAACTAAAGGTAGAAATGCTATACACGCCACAAGCCGCAAACCTTCCGCTAATGCCCAAATTCGGCATGCG
>JAFYML010000004.1 GCA_017556595.1 Bacteroides sp. | reverse complement strand
CAGCCATCGTCATCTCGCCATTGATTGCTTTGATGAAGAATCAAGTGGATGCTATGCGTAACTTCAGCGAAGAAGATGGCATTGCACACTTCATCAATTCGTCGTTGAACAAGACTGCTATTGATCAAGTTAAGACAGACATCATGGCAGGAAAAACAAAGTTGCTTTACGTAGCGCCGGAATCACTCACCAAAGAAGAAAATGTGGAATTCTTGAAAACGGTAAAGATTTCATTCTATGCCGTTGATGAGGCACATTGTATTTCAGAGTGGGGACACGATTTTCGCCCTGAGTATCGACGCATCCGACCTATTATTAATGAAATAGGAAATGCCCCATTGATTGCTCTTACGGCAACAGCTACCCCAAAAGTGCAACACGATATTCAGAAAAACTTGGGAATGACTAATGCTCAAGTTTTCAAATCATCGTTCAACCGCCCAAACCTTTATTACGAAGTACGCCCAAAAACTAATAATATTGATAAAGATATCATCAAGTTCATCAAAGGAAGCTCGGAAAAATCGGGAATCATCTATTGTTTGAGTAGAAAGAAGGTAGAAGAACTTGCCGAAATACTTCAAGCCAATGGCATTAATGCCCGCGCTTATCATGCAGGTATGGATTCTGCTACTCGTACACAAAATCAAGACGATTTCTTGATGGAACGAATTGATGTTATTGTTGCAACTATTGCATTTGGTATGGGTATCGATAAACCCGATGTGCGATATGTTATTCACTATGACATACCCAAAAGTTTGGAAGGATATTATCAAGAAACAGGTCGTGCCGGACGTGATGGCGGTGAAGGCAAATGTATAACTTTTTATACCAACAAAGATTTGCAAAAGTTGGAGAAATTTATGCAAGGCAAACCTGTAGCCGAACAAGAAATCGGCAAGCAATTATTGCTTGAAACAGCTGCTTATGCAGAATCTTCTGTATGTCGTCGAAAAGCATTGTTGCACTATTTTGGCGAAGAGTTTTTGCAAGATAATTGTGGTAATTGTGACAATTGTTTAAACCCAAAGAAACAAGTGGAAGCTCAAGAATTATTGTGTACCGTCATTGAAACCATTATGGCGGTTAAAGAAAATTTCAAAGCGGACTATATTATAGATGTTATTCAAGGAAAGGAAACTTCAGAAGTACAAGCTCATTTGCACGAAGAATTGGAAGTGTTTGGGCAAGGTATGGGCGAAGAGGATAAAACTTGGAATGCCGTAATCCGACAAGCACTTATTGCAGGTTATCTGAGTAAGGAAGTCGAGAATTATGGCATATTGAAAGTAACAGCTGCAGGTAAGAAGTTCCTTAAAAATCCAACCACATTCAAAATTACAGAAGATAACGATTTTGAGGAGGTAGAAGAAGAAACTCCAATGCGTGGAGGTGGTTCATGTGCAGTAGATCCAGCACTCTATTCTATGCTGAAGGATTTGCGCAAGAAATTGTCTAAGCAATTGGAAGTGCCACCATACGTTATTTTCCAAGATCCATCGTTGGAAGCAATGGCAACCATTTATCCTGTTACCTTGGACGAGTTGCAAAATATTCCAGGTGTTGGTGCCGGAAAAGCAAAACGATATGGCGAAGAATTCTGTAAACTGATAAAACGCCATTGCGAAGAAAACGAAATTGAGCGCCCCGAAGATTTGCGTGTGCGAACAGTGGCCAATAAATCGAAAATGAAAGTTGCCATTATTCAATCAATTGACCGCAAAGTTGCATTAGACGATATTGCTATGTCGAAAGGCATTGAGTTTGATGAGTTGTTGGATGAAATTGAAGCAATCGTTTATTCAGGAACAAAGTTGAATATCGATTATTTCCTTGAGGAAATTATGGATGAAGATCACATGCTTGATATATACGATTACTTCAAAGAATCGACAACCGATGATATTGATGAAGCACTTGATGAGTTGGGTGATGATTACTCGGAAGACGAAGTGCGCTTGGTGAGAATAAAGTTCATTTCTGAAATGGCTAATTAATAATGGAAATATAACATTTTTATTGCGTGTAAGTATACTTAAATCAAAAGAAAGCTGTATATTTGCACGCAATAAATTTAAAAAGCATAACCTATGTCATTTATTGCTGATAAAATCGTAATGGATGGATTAACTTATGATGACGTTTTGTTAATCCCTGCTTATTCTGAAGTTCTGCCTAAAACTGTCGAACTTACGACAAAGTTCTCAAAAAACATCGAGTTGAAAATTCCTTTTGTGACAGCCGCTATGGATACTGTTACCGAAGCGAAAATGGCTATTGCTATTGCACGCGAAGGTGGTATTGGCGTTATTCACAAAAATATGTCTATCGAAGAACAAGCACGTCAAGTAGCTATCGTAAAGCGAGCAGAGAATGGTATGATTTATCATCCTGTTACGATAAAAAGAGGTTCTACAGTTAAAGACGCATTAGATTTGATGGCGGAATACAAAATTGGTGGTATTCCTGTTGTTGATGATGATGGCTATTTGGTAGGTATCGTTACAAATCGTGACTTGCGTTTTGAAAAGGAACTCGATAAGCACATCGATGAGGTAATGACAAAAGAACATATCATTACTACAACTCCTGGTACAGATATGGAAACTGCTTCGCAAATTTTGCAAGAAAACAAAATTGAGAAGTTGCCAGTTGTAGATAAGGATGGTAAGTTAGTAGGTTTGATTACCTATAAAGATATTACAAAGGCTAAAGATAAACCAATGGCATGCAAAGATTCAAAAGGTCGTTTGCGTGTAGCTGCAGGTGTAGGTGTAACAGCTGATACACTAGAGCGTATGCAAGCATTGGTTGATGCTGGTGCCGATGCTATCGTTATTGATACTGCCCATGGTCATTCAAAATCAGTAGTTGACAAATTGAAAGAGGCCAAAGCTCGTTTCCCACAAGTTGATATCGTTGTTGGTAATATTGCTACAGGTGAAGCTGCAAAAATGTTAGCCGAAGCTGGCGCAGATGCTGTTAAGGTTGGTATCGGCCCAGGTTCTATTTGTACAACTCGTGTAGTTGCTGGTGTAGGTGTTCCTCAATTGTCAGCAGTATACGAGGTAGCAAAGGCATTGCAAGGTACAGGTGTTCCTTTGATTGCAGATGGTGGTTTGCGCTATTCGGGCGATGTGGTTAAAGCACTCGCTGCTGGTGGTTATAGCGTAATGATTGGCTCATTGGTTGCCGGTACTGAGGAAGCTCCTGGCGATACTATTATCTT
>JAFYML010000325.1 GCA_017556595.1 Bacteroides sp. | reverse complement strand
AGTGGTCAATACACTGTATTGGGCGAAAAGAATAGTTGGGGTGGTAAAGATCGTGATGTCATGACATTGAATTATACTATTGAATGGGCTAATGGTTCTGTTCAAGTAACAGACAAGTTGGTTCAATGGAGTCGTGGTGTTGCTTCTGAATGGTTTGAAGTAGCTGCAAAATAAATTGAATTTGGGGTGGAAGTGTGTCCACACACTTCCATCTCCCTTTCAAATTATGTTTTACAATTAAAAACAAAAAAATATGAAATACACAAATAAGTTTTTAGGTGCGCTCTGCTTGGCAGCCTTTGGCTTTGCGTCTTGTGCTGACGACTACTCGTTGTTGGACTACGATGTGGAAAAGCCTGCTTCCATTGAGGCATACGAGTACCTGAACGATTACAAGCCCTTGAAGGAGTACGATAACAGTGCTAATCCTGACTTTAAGTTGGGTGCCGGTATTACTGTAAGCGACTATAACGCTGGTGGTATGGTGTATCGTTTGGCTACTTCAAACTTCGATGAAGTAACAGCCGGTAATGCCATGAAGTATGCATCGGTTGTTGACGATAAAGGTTCAATGAGCTTTGACGCTGTTGCATCATTTGTTTCGCAAGCAAAAGCCGGTGGCCAAACTATTTATGGTCATACTTTGGCTTGGCATGCTCAACAAAATAACAAGTATTTGAATAGCTTGTTGAAGGATAAAGAAATTGAAATCGATCCTGATGCTGTTGTTGTAGTAGAAGATAAACAAGTTAATTATGCCGATTTTACATCTTTCCCATTTTACAATATGGGCTATGCTCCTGATTTTGATGGAGAAAAGATGATTATTAGCAATGATACTCCTACTGGCGCAAACTGGGAAAAACAATACTTTATTGCCGATGGTATCTCTACCAAACCAGGTTCTAAGTATACAGTAACCATAAAAATCAAAGGTTCTACAAATGGAACAATAGATATCGTTATGGGTAATTGGGGCGCTACTTCAACTCAACCAATGGAATTTACAACTGAATGGCAAGAACTTTCTGTGGATTTTAATGCAATTACTACAGAATCATGTTTCGTATTAGGCCAATCAGGACTTTTCATTGGTACAATTGAAATGGAGTGGTTGAAAGTTACTCACGAAGAAGCTGCAGCTGTAACCTATTATGAAGATTTGGTTTCTAATGGTGATGCAGAAGGTAAAGAAGTTGTGAACTTCATTTCAACACACATTGGTGCTACTAATGGTCCTGCAACGATTGTTGATGGTGCAGGTGTAAATGGTTCACGTGCATTCGTAGTTGAATCTGCCGGTGGTGGTGTAAACTCATGGGATACTCAGTTCTTTATTAAAACCAATATCGCACTGAAAGCAGATGATAAAGTAAAAGTTTCTTTTGATTATCGTGCCGATGTTGCTAACAATTCTGAATCACAAGCTCATGGTGCTCCTGGTGCATATATTCACTGGGATGGTGGCGTAGCTGTAAGCTTTACTACTGAGTGGCAACACTTTGAAAAGATTGTTGCTATCAATTCATCAATGTCTCCATCTGAAAATATGCAATCTTGGGCGTGGAACCTTGATGTAGGTGCCCCAAGTGCTCCGGTTAACAAGTATTACTTCGATAACATTACTGTAGCTATCGAACGCTCTGGTAATACTATTCCTTTGACACCGGAAGAAAAGAAGGATACTCTTGTTTGGGCTATGAACAATTGGATTTCGGGTATGATGACTGCTACTGAAGGTTATGTTTCTGCTTGGGATGTTGTAAATGAGCCTATTTCTGGTCAGGATGTTGATGGTGATGGCTACTACGATTTGTGGTCAAGCGAAAACTCTGCCGGTGATAATAACTTCTACTGGACAGATTATCTTGGCAACTTGGATTATGTTCGTACAGCTGTTAAGCAAGCTCGTGAACATTATATCGGTGAAGCTCCATTGAAGCTCTTTATCAACGACTACAACTTGGAATCTGATTGGGATGATAACAAGAAATTGAAATCATTGATCAACTGGATTGAAAAGTGGGAAGAAGATGATGTAACAAAGATCGATGGTATCGGTACTCAAATGCACATTTCGTACTACGAAAATGCAGCAACTCAAGCTAGCAAAGAAGCTGCTATCGAAAACATGTTCGAGTTGATGGCTGCAACTGGTAAGTTAGTGAAGATTTCAGAACTTGATATGGGTTATGTAGATGCTAATGGTAATAGTGTTAAGACTGTCAACATGACAGAAGAACAACACTTCGCTATGGCTGAATACTACAAGTTCATCATCAAGAAGTACTTTGAAATCATTCCTGCTGCTCAACAATATGGTATCACACAATGGTGTGTAACAGATAGCCCAGCCGGTTCTGGTTGGAGAGCAGAAGAACCTGTAGGTTTGTGGGATGCAAACTACAACCGCAAGCATGTTTATGCAGGCTTTGCAGATGGTTTAGCTGGTGAATAAGATTAGGTTATTTATCTAAACTTATATAAAATGAAAGGCGCGTCAAATTTGACGCGCCTTTTTTTGTTACCATAAATAGAAAACGCACCTTGTGCCGAAAAAATATGTACCTACTTAGAAAGGTTGATAAGTTTTTTATTATAGTACACTATGCATCGATAAATCAAACACTTAGAGTTTTTATGAATTTCCGCAAATGGAAACGACAGTTTCCAAGCATGGAAACGGGCGTTTCCTAACGAGGAAACTACAGTTTCCTAATAGGGTAACGAGTGTTTCCTTTAGCGGGAATAGCATTTGAATAAGCTTGTATGTTGTTTTTGATTTAAGAGTGATAGAAGTTGTTTGGGGATTGGCTTTACCCAAGATAGGCGGCGCCTCGGGATAAAAAATAAATAAATTTATTTTGTTCTCCACTCGGCTTGCACTATCTTTGTGCCCAAGAATAAAATAGTAACACCCGATAATGAAAAATATAGTTAATTGCCTAAAGAACAATTTGTCTTTGGTTATCTTCCTATTGATGTTAGTATGCGTAGGTTGCTTTACGCACTATCGCCAAGGAGTTTATCTTTATCTTTTTGAAAATAATAATTTGTTTATCTACGACTGGAATGTCATAGCAGAACGCTTGGCTATCCCCGGTGGAGGGGCTTATCTCATAGCCAGTTTGCTGACCCAATTCTTCCATCTTCCATATGTTGGTGCTTTGGTTACAACAGTTTGCTATGGTTTGATAGTGTGGGGAAGTTATCAGATTATCAGTAAATTATACAAAGGCCCTGCGTTAAGCGGTTTGGCGTTTTTACCGATTGTATTCTTGGTGCTTTCGTTGGAGAATAGCTTATATCGCTACCAAGGGCATATTGCCTTCTTGCTAATGGTGTTGGCATTGTGGGCATATACAAGTTTGTCAGATAAACGTTGGTGGATGAAGTGGCTTATTGGTATGGTATCCAGTGCATTCTTATATTGGTTTATTGGTAGTGCTGCTTTGGTGTTTGTGCTTGGCGCTATCTTGATGGATGCTCTTCGTTTAACATCTAAATGGTATTTGAGTATCCTTTATATTCCTGTAGTCGCTTTCGAGGTGGTATGGGCATATCAATCGGCCGCTGTTGCAGATTGGCATACTGCCATTATGCCGTTGATGTATTATGACATGATATTTACTTACTACTTCCAATTGTATGCATGGGGGCTTTTCTTGTTGCTACCCATATTGGCAGTTTTATTGAAATACATTCCATTTAAGGCATCTATTCAACGATTTATTGCTTTTGCTGGTGTCGTCATCACTTGCTATATATTAATATCCTTTTATGGTTTGGTACATACCGCATCGAACGAAAAGATTGCCAAGCAACAATACTATACCGAGCAGCAAGATTGGGAAGCGATAATTAACCTAGCGTATCCTGGCGAATCGGTAAACTTTATCAGCTATCTCAACATGGCATTGGCTAAGCAAAATATGTTGCTTGATAAATTGTTTGTGTATAATCAGCAACCGCCAATGGAGTTGACCGGTCGTGATGCAGAGACTCGTACAGGATTGATGATGGCGGCATATGTCTATCAATCGTGGGGATGCCATGCCGCAGCAATGAAAAATGCTTTTGATGCAAATTTGACAACCTCGGGCGATTATCACCCAAGAGCATTGCAACTAATGATACAACACAATTTGGCCATGGGCGCTTATGAAGTAGCCGAAAAATATATCTCGTTTTTGGAAAAAACACTCTTTTATCGCCAAGAGGCAAAGGCGTATCGTCGTTTCTTGTATCATCCCGAATTGGTGGATGCAGATAAAAAATTGGGTGATTTGAAAAAATCCATTGCACAAGAAGATAGCTATTTGGTTACTTTATTAGGATTGAACTTGAGTGAGAGCCTTGATGCAAATCCAGAAAACAAAGTGACGATGCAGTTTTATCAAGCCTATTTATTGCTCACATTGGATTGGCCAAGCATGGAAGAGTATGTGTATTGGCATCAAACCCATTACAAAGAACCGTTGCCCGAACGCTTCCAAGAAGCAATGGCCTCGTTAGCACAAGGCGACCCTGAGCGTTGCAAAGCATACGGAGTGGGCGAGAAGGTGATGCAACACTATCGTAACTTGCAAAGCGGACGAATGCCTTCGCACTATGGGCGTTCGTTTTGGAAGTATTTGTATGATCATGGAGTTAAATTTTAAGCCGGAATGAAGATGAAAAACCTATTTATATCCTTTTGCTTACTGATTTTTGTAAGTAGCTGTTCTGAACGTATTTCCATCGCTCAATTTAGTGATGAGGATGCTCCAATCTATCCCGATTATCGCGATGTGACAATTCCGGTAAATATTGCTCCTCTGAATTTTATGTTAGATGCAGATGTTGAAGATGCGGCCTTATTGATAGCCGATGGTGTTGATACCTTGACTATTAAAGGTAATAACGGAAATTTCGCGATTCCTCCAAAACGTTGGAAAGAGATGTTGTCACGCCATAAAGGCGATTCGTTGAGTTTGGTTGTTTGCCGTAAGGAGGCCGATGATTGGGTGGCCTATCGTCCATTTGTTATGTATATAGCCAATGAGCCTATTGATTCTCATTTAGCCTATCGTTTGATTGCACCCGGATATAGCCTATGGGCAAAAATGGGTATCTATCAACGTAATTTAGAAAACTACGAAGAAAAGGCTATTTATGTGAATAGGGTAGGAATGGGTAATTGTGTGAATTGTCACTCTTTCTGCATGCAAGATCCCAATCAAATGCTTTTTCATATTCGTTCGCATGGTGGCGGAACGTTTGTCTATAACAATGGCGTAAAAGAGAAGTTAGATACTAAAACCGATCATACTATTTCGAACCTTGTTTATCCATCGTGGCATGCTTCTGGTAAGTATGTGGCGTTTTCGGTCAACAAAACGTTTCAATTATTTCATACAAAAGACCCGAAACGCATTGAAGTGTACGACGAAGCATCGGATGTAGTGGTTTACGATGTGGAAAAGCATGAAATTATCTCAGCGCCAGTCCTTAGTACAGAAGGCGGTTTTGAAACCTTCCCAACCTTCTCGCCCGATGGGAAATGGCTTTATTTCTGTGTTTCTAAAGCGGTGGAGATGCCTAACGATTATGCACAAGCACGCTATAGCTTATGCCGTACTTCGTTCAATCCGGAAACACGTCAGTTTGGTGAAGCGATAGATACGTTGTATTCGGCCGAAAAACAAGGCGGAAGTGTCTCGTTTCCTCGCGTATCGCCCAATGGCGAATGCTTGGTATTTACTTTGAGTAATTATGGTCAATTCTCTATATGGCATAAAGAAGCAGACTTGTATCGTTTGGATATGCAAACAAACGAATTAAAACCTTTGACAGCATGGAATAGTGAAGATACAGAAAGCTATCACTCGTGGAGTAGTAATGGCCGATGGATGGTGTTCAGTAGCCGAAGAGATGATGGATTGTATACTCGTCCTTATATTGGCTATATGGATGCTGAAGGTAATCCGAAAAAAGCATTTATGCTACCGCAAGAATCTCCTAAAGATTATTATACCGACTTGCTTTACTCGTATAATATCCCTGAATTGATTACAGGTGAAGTCGATTTGGCACCACGTGAAGTGGGTGATTGGGTATGGAGTAACGATGTTATTAAAGTGAAGTAAGATTTGTTGAAAACACTCCGTTTTAAAAGTTTTTTGGCTAAAAAATGCGATAAAAAGGCGTTTTTTCGTGTTTTGTAACATTGACAAAGGATTTTGTAACATGGTTAGTAAGCAATATTCATTATTTTTTGCTTATTTTGTAATCTAAATAATAATATAACCATGAAACACTTCTCTGTTATGAAAAGAATACTCATTCTTTCGTTGTTATGTATGGTAACAACTATAGGATTTGCTCAAAATCCTATTGCTAGTTTGAATCCCTATCAACGCATCGAAGGTGAGTTTGTGACTGATAGCTATGGCTTGAAAATTGATCATCAAAACATCACAGATATTCACAATGGCGATTGGTTGAAATTGGGTGGTGTTAATTTCGATAGCGGTAAGGCCGATTGGTTGAAGGCTGGTTTGCTTAATGTGCAAGGCAATGGCTATATTGAATTCTTTTTAGATACTCCTGGTGAAAATCGTTTTGCGAAGATTAATGTTGAGGCAGGAATGACCGATGGCGATGTTACTGCTCAATTGATAACTCGCCCTAAGGGTGTGCATGATGTATATCTCTACTTTCGCGGAGATGCAGGACAATTGTTTGATTTGGATTATTGGCAATTGACAGATGTATCGCCTTATCGTAACCCAATTCTTTATGCCGATGTCCCCGATATGAGCGCATGCCGTGCAGGGGAATATTTCTACATGGTTTCAACTACTATGCATTTGATGCCCGGGGCCCCCATTATGCGCTCGAAAGATATGCAACATTGGGAAACTGTAAGCTATGTATTTCCACGCATTGAAGATGGCGATCGCTATGACTTGATAGGCGAAACAACCTATGGTAAGGGACAATGGGCTTCTTCTATTCGTTATCACAATGGCCGCTTTTATGTGTGGTTCAGTTGCAATGGTGCTCCAGGTAAGGGATTTATCTATACTACAACCGACCCGACCGGAGAGTGGACATTGCTTTCACGCCCTGTACACCATCATGATGCCTCACTACTTTTCGACGATGATGGCAAAGTGTATCTGTTCTATGGTACAGGCCAGTTGCGCGAGTTGAAAGAAGACTTGAGTGATGTGAAGCCCGGTGGTATTGATATGAAAATCTTCGAACGTGATGCCGATGAACAAGGTTTGTTGGAAGGTAGTCAAGCATTTAAATACAATGGCAAGTATTATTTGATGATGATTTCGATGGATTGGGGTATCCCCGGCCGTTTACGTCGTGAAGTATGCTATCGTGCTGATAAAATTACCGGCCCATACGAAAAGAAAGTGATTTTGGAAACGCCATTCGAAGATTATGGCGGTGTGGGACAAGGTTGTATCGTGGAAGGTGTTGATGGCGAATGGTATGGTATCATTTTCCAAGATCGTAATGGTGTGGGACGTACACCCTGCTTAATGCCTTGCCATTGGGTTGATGGTTGGCCTATTCTTGGAGATGCAGAAGGTAAGATTCCTAACAATACCGATATTCCACATACAACAATGGCAGGCATTTGTGGTAGCGATGAGTTTGATTCGGATAAATTATCACTCTATTGGCAATGGAATCACAACCCTATAGATGATGCTTGGAGTTTGAAAGCACGTCCTGGTTATATGCGATTGAAGACAGCTCGCGTTGTAGAGAATCTCTTTATGGCTCCTAACACATTAACACAACGTATGCCGGGTACAACATTCTCGGGAGTTGTGAAGTTGGATTTGAAAGGCATGAAGGATGGTGACCGTGCCGGATTGTCTGCTTTCAATGGAGATAGCGGTGTGCTGACTATTGAATGTAATGGTAAGAAGAAACAACTCGTGCTGAGCGAGCAAAAAACTGTGTTTGAACGGAGAAAACATGCCATTCGCGAAGTATTAACAGAAGAGATGGCCCGTATTAACATTAACCAAAACGTAATTTATCTGCGTGTGGAAGGTGAATTCTTCCATAAGGATTTAGCTACTTTTGCTTATAGCTTGGATGGAAAGGAGTGGATTCCATTGGGACGTCCTATCCAAATGGTATTCGACTACAGACGTATGTTTATGGGTAGTAAGTTTGCTATTTTTAACTATGCAACGAAGCAACTTGGCGGATATGTAGATGTGGATTACTTCCGCATGGAAAATGGAGAATAATAACAAATGTATAACTATAATATTTTTTAATCATGAGAAGCAAATTGTTATTTTTGTGCATGTTCCTTTTGAGCGTGGGAACAATGGTAGCACAAAACCCCATTATCAGTGGGCAATTTACTGCCGACCCTACGGCAAGAGTGTTTAATGGTAAGATTTATGTCTATCCATCGCACGACATCAAAGCTCCAGAAGGACAACGTCAAGATTGGTTCTGTATGGAAGACTATCATGTTTTCTCTTCAGAAGACTTGGTGAACTGGACTGACCATGGTATGATTCTTTCGCAAGACGATGTGCCTTGGGTAAAGCCTAAGTCATATTCAATGTGGGCTCCTGACTGTGTAGAGAAGAATGGTCGTTACTATTTCTATTTCCCATCTACTCCTACAAATGGTAGAGGATTTGGTATTGGTGTGGCTATGGGTAACTCTCCCGAAGGTCCGTTCCGCCCTATGTGGAGACCTATCGAAGGTATTACGGGTATCGACCCAGGTGTGTTGATTGACGATGACGGTCAAGCATATATCTACTGGGGTGGTGTGCAACAAGCTAAGTTGAAAGACAACATGATGGAACTTGCTACTAAGCCTGAACGTGTGAACGACTTGCCGCAAAAAGGTTTGAAAGAAGGTCCATTCCCTTTCAAACGTAATGGCAAGTATTACCTTACTTTCCCTTGGGCAAAAGATTCTACCGAAGTGTTGGCTTACTGTATGGCAGACCAACCATTGGGCCCTTGGAAGTTTATGGGTGTGTTCATGGATGAATCTCCTACAGGTTGTTGGACAAACCACCATTCTATCGTAGAATACAAAGGTCAATGGTATATTTTCTACCACCACAACGATTATTCACCTGAATTTGATAAGAACCGTTCGGCTCGTATCGATACAATCGGTTTCAACCCCGATGGTACTATCATTAAGGTTATTCCTACTTTGCGTGGTGTAGGTAATAGTGATGCTAGAACTCAAATCCAAATTGATAGATATAATGAAATTGCACCAACTGCATCAATCGCTTATTTGAACGAAGCTAATAAGTTTGATGGTTGGAAAACATTGTTCAAGAAGAGTGGTGCATGGGTAAGATATAACCGTGTGGAATTTGGTCAAGAATCAGTTAAACAAGTAAAATTCCGTGTATTGGCTCCTAAGGGTGCTACATTAGAAGTAAGTGTAGCCGGTGGTAAATCGATTGCAACGGTGAAAGTTCCTCGTAGCAATGATTGGGCAGTTGTTTCTGCTCCTGTTAAGAAATCGCCTACAGGCTTGCAAGATTTGAAAGTAACGTTAAAGAGTGGTCAAGCAGAAGTAGATTGGATGATTTTTGATGCAAAACCTTGGACAGCAGGTGGCCTTCAAACAGGTAAATATCGTAACTTGTTGGCTGAATTAGGTTACAAGCAAGCGGATATCGATGCAAAGTTGAATGCAGTTTTCGATAGCTTGTTCTATGGTCAAAACAGAGTCTACTTCGAAGTTGGTGATGATATGGCCTATATTAGCGACGTCAAGAACAACGATGTGCGTACAGAGGGTATGTCGTATGGTATGATGATTGCTGTACAATTGGATAAGAAAGATATTTTCGACCGCTTGTGGCGTTGGGCTGTTAAGTATATGCAACACCAAGAGGGTACACACGAAGGTTATTTTGCTTGGAGCTGTAAAACAGACGGAACACGTAATTCGCAAGGCCCTGCATCGGATGGTGAATTGTATTATGTAACTTCGTTGATTTTCGCTTCTAATCGTTGGGGTAATGACACCGGTATCAACTATTTGGCAGAAGCACAACGTATCTTGAACTGCTCAATGCAAAAAACAGGTATGGACAACGTTAGTCCATTTATCAATATTGATGAACAATTGATTACTTTCACTCCTGATCCAATGGGTGGAAGTTACACAGACCCTTCTTATCACTTGCCAGCATTCTATGAAGTTTGGGCTAAATATGCTAACGACGGACGTTCTAATTTCTGGAAAGAATGTGCTGCTAAGAGCCGTGAATATTTGCACAAGAGTATTCATCCTGAAACAGGTTTGAATCCTGACTATAACAACTACGATGGTTCTTTGAGAGGTAGCCGTGGCATTATTGGTGATGCATTCCGTTTCGACTCTTGGCGTGTACCTATGAATATTGCTTTGGACTATTCTTGGTCATGTGCAGATCGTGAATGGCAACAAAACTATGCTAACACTATTCAAAACTTCTTGTATGCACAAGGACTTGAAACATTTGTTGACCAATATAACGTAGATGGAACTAAGCCTGCTCGTATCTTGGGTGCTGGTGGATATACTGCACTTCGTCACTCTTTAGGTTTGGTTTCTACTGCTGCTGCTGTTTCATTGGTTGCTACACACGATAAGATTGATGAATTCGTAGCTCACATGTGGAACTCTAAGCACGAACCTTACGAAGATGGCTATTTCGATGCATACTATGATGGCTTGTTGCACTTGTTTGCATTGATGCATCTTAGCGGAAACTACCGCGTTATTGAACCTGCAAAATAATAAATAATAGTAATTAATATATTAAACGTAATTTTTATGAAGAGATTATTTGGTGTATTGGCTACCGCTTCTATGTTGGTAGCATGTGGTGGCTCTCAGCCAGCTAAAGAATTGGGATTGAAAGATGTATTGGGTGATAAATTCCTTGTTGGTACAGCATTGAACGTAAACCAATCGTCTGGTCGTGACACTGCTTCATTGGAAATTGTGAAGAAGCATTTCAATGCCATTGTTCCTGAAAACTGTATGAAGTGTGAAGAAATTCACCCAGAAAAGGATAAATATACTTTCGAAGATGCAGATAAATTGGTGCAATTTGGTGTTGATAATAACATTACAATTACTGGTCACTGCTTGATTTGGCACTCACAATGTGCACCTTGGATGTGGCAAGACGAAGATGGCAAAGATGTATCGGCTGAAGTTTTGAAGCAAAATATGAAGGAACACATCACAACTGTTGTTCAACGCTATAAAGGTAAAATTTTGGGTTGGGACGTTGTGAACGAAGCAATTATGGAAGATGGTTCTTATCGTAATAGTATGT
>JAFYML010000324.1 GCA_017556595.1 Bacteroides sp. | reverse complement strand
GGCCAGTAATTACTTCTTGGCCAACTCTGCCAATGTCTTGCCTTCAAAGCTACAGATGGAATTCTTGTAATGATCTGGAATCGGCATCGGTTCCTTAGACAACAAGTCGTACATAACCAAGGTCGTGCGGCATTCGCACTTCACCTCACCCGAACCCTTCACAACGGCACGTTGCAACAACGTGAAACTCTTGTTGCCCAACTGCACGGTAGCGGTTTCAATTTCAATTCCGTCTGAAAAGAATACCGGCATCAGGAAATTGGCATTGATGTTAGCAACTACAACCACTACATCGCCCCAATCTGCCATACCCAGCACATCCTTAAAATAGGTAGTCTTTGCCAAGTCGTACAACTGGAAATACACCGAATTGTTCACATGCCCAAACTGGTCGACATCGCTGAAGCGAATCTGTGCGGGCATTGAATGCTTGAATTTTATTTCTTCCTCCATATTCACAAATACTATTTTTTTGCAAAAGTAATACTTATTTGTAATAAAATGGTTTTAAAATAGGAGGAATTTCTTACTTTTGCAGCGCTTTAACTAAAGAGAGAATCAAGAAAACAAAATAATATATGGAAAAGAAAACATTCAGTCCTGCCACTCTTTGCGTGCAAGGTGGCTGGCAACCTAGCAAAGGCGAGCCTCGCGTGCTCCCGATTTATCAAAGTACGACCTTCAAATACGATACTAGCGAACAAATGGCTCGTTTGTTCGATTTGGAAGACACCGGTTATTTCTACACTCGTTTGCAAAACCCGACCAACGATGCAGTAGCAGCCAAGATTGCTGCCCTAGAAGGTGGTGTGGGTGCGATGCTGACTTCATCGGGCCAAGCTGCGAATTTCTATGCTATCTTCAACATCTGTCAGGCAGGCGACCACTTCGTATGTGCATCGACTATTTATGGCGGTACATTCAACCTCTTCGCCGTAACCATGAAGAAGTTGGGCATCGAATGTACTTTCGTTGACATCAACGATTCAGAAGAAGAAATCCAGAAGGCATTCCAGCCGAACACTAAGGCTCTTTTCGGTGAAACCATCTCAAATCCGAGCATCGACGTGCTCGATATCGAGAAGTTCGCACGCATCGCTCACAAGAACGGTGTACCTTTGATTGTGGACAACACATTCGCTACACCAATCAACTGCCGTCCGTTTGAATGGGGTGCAGACATCGTGACTCACTCTACCACTAAATACATGGACGGTCATGCAACAGCTGTAGGCGGTGTCATCGTGGATAGCGGTAACTTCGATTGGGAAGCTCACGCAGACAAGTTCCCGGGTTTGACTACTCCAGATGAATCATACCACGGCTTGACTTACACCAAGGCATTCGGCAAAATGGCTTATATGACCAAGGCTACTGCCCAATTGATGCGCGACCTCGGTTCTATCCAGTCGCCACAGAATGCATTCCTCATGAACCTCGGCTTGGAAACCTTGCACTTGCGTATGCCGCGCCACTGTGAAAACGCACAGAAGGTAGCAGAATGGTTGGAAGCCAACGAACAAGTGGCTTGGGTGAACTACTGCGGTTTGAAGAGCAGCAAGTATTACGAACTCACTCAGAAGTATATGCCAAACGGTT
>JAFYML010000323.1 GCA_017556595.1 Bacteroides sp. | reverse complement strand
CATCTCGCCCGGACCGTTCACTATGCAGCCCATGATACCAATCTTTAGGCCTTTAAGGTGGGAAGTGGCTTGCTTAATGCGTGCAATGGTCTCTTCGAGGTTGTAGAGTGTGCGACCACATCCTGGACAAGAGATATACTCGGTTTTACTTGTACGCAAACGTCCGGCTTGCAAAATACCAAAAGGTAAATCGGCACGGTTGTTGCCACACATATTGTAGATAAGCAGACCATCGACCAAACCATCGAACACCAACGCACCCATGTCGGCAGCAGCCTTCAGTTGGAGGTCTTCCAATTGAGGTTCGTTATAGTGTTGGAAGAAGATAACGGGATTGTCCAAGCCTTCGCACATCAGTTGGTGTACCAACGCACGATGTTCGCCCAAACGATTGGGATGATTGCTTTGGCTAACTAATACCACTTCGGGATGGTACTTCAAGCAAGCCAACACCTCATCGTTCAAGCCCATATAGGTGGTAAAGAGGAACTTCAACTCACTACAACAGCCTGACATAAACGGCAGTTGGTCGGCCTTGAAAGCTGGCCATGAGTTAGGTTGTCCTTCCCAACAATCGGCATCCAAGATGTATTGCACATCGGGTTGTGCCGTTTCGGGTAAAGCACGCCCCACATAAACGTAATCAGGGATGAAAGGAGCTTGATAGTTGACATGCTCGTCCAACTGAGCCGTAACCACTACAGGCAACTGTCCACCACCAATGTTGCGTATAGCACGAGTAGCACGACGGGTAGGATGGGTATAAGAAAACGCTGGGGCAACGGCACCGGGAATGTAAGGATGACCATTACGCGAGGAAACATAATCCACCAACTTACGCGCTACAGGTATCTCGGCTTCGGGGGCTTCGCTCAACGATACGCGAATGGTATCGCCCATGCCATCGGCAAGCAAGGCACCAATGCCTAAAGCCGACTTGATGCGACCATCTTCGCCATCGCCCGCCTCGGTAACACCCAAGTGCAACGGGAAGTGCATACCCTCTTGCTCCATTACCTGAGCAAGCAAGCGAACGGTCTTCACCATCACTACCGTATTAGAGGCCTTGATAGAGATAACCACATCCATAAATTGCTCTTCCACACAGATGCGCAAGAACTCCATGCACGATTCTACCATGCCTTCGGGCGTGTCGCCATAGCGCGACATGATACGATCGGACAAAGAACCATGATTCACACCAATGCGAATAGCGGTATGGTTCTCCTTACAGATATTCAAGAAGGGCACAAAGCGACGACGAATCTTTTCCAACTCGGCAGCATACTCCTCATCGGTATATTCCAACTGCTTGAAGGTGCGTGCAGAATCGACATAGTTACCCGGGTTGATGCGTACTTTCTCGGCATATTGAGCAGCCACATCGGCCACATTAGGGTTGAAATGCACATCGGCCACCAAGGGTGTCATGTAACCCGCACTACGCAAGCCAACGTTGATATTCATCAAGTTTTCGGCTTCGCGCACACCTTGAGTGGTGAGACGCACATATTCGCCACCAGCATCGATAATACGACGTGCTTGCGCCACACAAGCATCAGTATCTTGCGTCACGGTGTTGGTCATACTCTGAATGCGAATGGGATTGTCGCCCCCTAATGGAGTGGCACCTACATTCACTTCCGAACTTTCGCGACGGCTATAGTTGAATAAATCCATATCAGCACTTATATTCGTACTTCACTTCTTTTAAATCTTCGTTAGCCTTTTCTATTTTTTTCTTCAATCCTTGTTTGTATTGAGCCAACGAGTCGGCCAACTGAGCATCGCTCAAAGCAAGCATCTGAATGGCCAAGATAGCAGCATTCATGGCACCATTGATGGCTACGGTAGCTACAGGTATGCCGGGAGGCATTTGGATAATGGAATAGAGGGCATCTACGCCATCGAGCACCGAACCTTTAATGGGCACACCAATCACCGGAAGGGTAGTATTGGCAGCAATAACACCGGGCAATGCAGCAGCCATACCGGCAGCAGCAATAATCACTTTGATGCCACGTGCTTGCGCACCTTTTGCAAATGCTTCAACAGCTTCGGGTGTACGATGTGCAGAGAGTGCGTTAATTTCGAACGGCACGTGCATGTCGTTCAGCAATTGGGCAGCTTTTTCCATTACAGGAAGGTCGGAAGTACTACCCATGATGATACTTACAATTGGAGACATTTATTAAATTAAAAATTATAAATTAAAACTTAAAATTAGCGGTTAGTGATTAACCATTTTTCTGCTAATCACTTACCACTAATCGTTAATCATTATTCAATCACTGCCTTATAACCTTCTGCATCGAGCAAAGCATCATAGTCTGCATCGGCAGCAGGTTTAATTTTGATAAGCCAGCCTTCGCCATAAGGGTCGGTATTCACCAACTCGGGTTGATCGGCCAAAGCTTCGTTTTGTTCCAACACTTCACCGGCAACAGGCAAGAAGAGGTCCGATACGGTTTTTACAACTTCGATGGTACCAAACACATCACCGGCAGCCAATGTTTCGCCTTCGGTTTGGATGTCAACGAATACAATATCGCCCAATTGTGCTTGTGCATAATCGGTAATACCAACATAAGCAATGTCACCTTCCACGCGAATCCATTCATGTTCGCTTGTGTACTTCAAATTTGTAGGAACGTTCATAATTATAAGTTTTTATGGTTAATAGATAAATAAAAGTTTTTGCAAAAGGAGGCTGCTTGTAGGATAGAGCAACAAGCAAGCAATGATAAAGCCGATGGCAAAGCCACCGAATACCTGCAGATTGGTGTGTTCGGCCACAACAATACGAGCTGTACCCAACATACCGGCCAACAACACAAGAGCAGCAAGTGCCCACACCGGATTGTAGCCCAAAAGCAGACCAAACATAACCAATGAACCTATCACACCACCCATAGCAGTCATGTGCAAACTGACATACCACCATATATTGAGCAGATAGCACAACAGCATCATGAGCAATGCGGCCAGCGGGATAGCCGTCAAGTACCAAGGCATATCCAACTTAGCCATCAATATAATGCAAACAACATACGAGGAGACAAACATAAACCTTATCTGTCCCTTATCGCTATTTTCATCCTTTACCCTAGAAGAGGTTCTGTCAAAGATGCGCAAGGCAAGCATGAAGAGTGTCGGAAGTAGGCAGGTGAAACATGCTACAATGCCCACCACCATCATCCGATAGCTCATGGGCATAATGCGCAAATAGCTACACGTAAAGATGAAGAGAAAGACAAGTGTTGGCATAATGGCCGGTGTCGTCAATCTCGACAACCAAATGGCGGCTTTGTTCAAGCCGGTTTGTTCGTTGGATATATTATTTTCCGTCATAACAATTCACTTCTTAGGCGAGCTACCGGTATGCCCAATTGCTCGCGGTACTTGGCGATGGTGCGTCGAGCCATGCTTAAGCCTTGTTTCTTCAACAATTCGCTCAACTCATCGTCGGTATATGGTTTTGTTTTATCTTCTGTATCAATCAGTTTTTTCAGCTCTTGCATCATCTTCACCACCGTCAGGTCCTTCTTTTCATCGGCCGTATAAGCCTCAGTAAAGAAATCTTTCAAAGCGAAAATGCCAAAGCGAGTTTGGGCGTACTTACCGTTACACACACGCGAAATGGTAGATACATCCATGCCCAATTCCTTGGCCACATCTACGCGCGTCATAGGTTTCAGCAATGCGAAATCGCCTTCGAGGAAGAAGGGGCGTTGCATCTCTACAATTACGCCCATTGTCTTCAGCATGGTTTGGTGGCGCAACTTCAAAGCCCCTACAAAGGTTTGTGCTGCCATTACTTTTTGTTTCAGGAACGAGGTTGCCTCTTGCGGTTGTTCGTCATCGGCTTCCCGTTCTTCCTCCTCTTCCAACAACTGCACAAACTCATTGTTCAGGTGTAGTTCGGGCACATTGCGGTTGTTCAGGGCAACAATTATATCTTCATCGTCGGTAGTCTCAATGATAAAGTCGGGCACTATCTCCCCACCACTTCGTCCAATGCTTTCGCCCATCGAAGCACCCGGGCGTGGATTCAAGCGACAAATCTCAGCAATGGCTTGTTGGAACATTTCGGGAGTGGCCTCAACACGTTGTTCTATTCGTGCCCATTGCTTGTTGGTAAAGTCTTTGTAGTGGTGCTTCACAATGCGTTTTTCCAACGTCAAGAGTTCGCTACTTCCCTGTATCCGTTCTTTACGTTCAAGCTGCAATAGCAAACATTCTTGCAAGTTGGTTGCACCTACACCGGCAGGGTCGAAGTCTTGAATTATCTTCAATAATTGCTCCAATTCTTCGACAGACGAAACAATATCCATGTGGAATTGCAACTCGTCGTAAATGGTCAGCAGGTCTTTGCGCAACAAGCCGTCATCATCCAACGAACCTAGCAAGTAGATAGCTACCCGTCGTTGGTGGGGAGTCAAATGGCGTTCGTCCAACTGCTCTTGAAGCATTTCGAAGAATGAGGTTGCTTCCGAGAAAGGGATCTCCTCTATCTGGGCGAAATGTCTTCTCGAATGTTGCCACTCATAGTCGGGGACATCATCTTCCGAGCGATAGTTGGCGCGTACATCATCCCCCCTCTCGCCTATCTCCGGTGGCAATTCTTGTTCCGATTGGCGATGTAAATCTTCATCCAAAGCCGGATTTTCGTGCAATTCGGCACGCACACGATCTTCCAACTCCACAGATGTCAGCTCCAACAATCGAGCAGCCAACACTTGGAATTGCGACATCAATTGCACGTTTTCTTGCAGTTGCACGCCTTCTTGATGAGACTTTTTCGCCATACTAATACATTTTTATAGCGCAAAGATAATGTTTTTTATTATCTTTATTATCTTTGTTCCCACAAAGAAACTAAAAACCTTACAATATGTTTGCAAAAGAGACTTATATTCAGCGTAGAGCTGTTTTGAAGCAAACCGTTGGATCGGGCTTGCTACTTTTCTTGGGTAACGATGACCAAGGATTGAACTACGAAGACAATGCCTTCCGTTATCGCCAAGACTCTACCTTCTTATACTACTTTGGCTTGTCGGCAGCCGGTTTATCGGCCATTATCGATATAGACAACGACCGTGAAATTATCTTTGGCGATGAACTTACCATCGACCACATTATATGGATGGGCGTATTGCCCACCTTGCGCGACAATGCTTCGCTTGTAGGCATCAGTGATGTTCGCCCGTCGGCTCAACTTAAGCCCTACTTGCAACAAGCACAACAAAGCAAGCAACCCATTCACTACCTGCCCACCTACCGTGCAGAACATAGCTTGAAGCTGCTCGATTGGCTCGGTTTGATGCCGGCACAACAAGCGCCCTCAATACCTTTCATTCGTGCCATAGTTGCTCAACGCAACATCAAAACCGATGAAGAGATTGCCGAGATAGAAAAAGCATGCAACGTTACGGCCGATATGCACTTGGCCGCTATGAAGTTCATCCGCCCGGGCATATACGAATACGAAGTAGTGGCCGAAATGAATCGTGT
>JAFYML010000322.1 GCA_017556595.1 Bacteroides sp. | reverse complement strand
TTGACGAATTGGCTACTCAAAATCCTTATGGCGTAAATGTATATGGAACAGGTTGGGGTAGCACTGGCTCTATCGTAGGTCAAGGTATCAATTGCTATTGGGTAAATAAATACTTCCCAGAAATCATTAGCAAAGATGAAATCTACAAGTGTGCCGACTTTATCTTCGGTTGTCACCCACACTCAAACCTTTCTTATGTAATGGGCGTTGGTGTAGTACCTAAGAATGTTGCATACGGAAATAACCGTGCCGACTTCTCATTCATTCCAGGTGCATTGGTACCAGGCTTGCTCTTGTTGCAACCCGACTACTTGGAAAACAAGGATGATTGGCCATTCTTCTGGGGACAAAACGAATCAACCATTGGCGGAAATGCTTCATATTTGTTGTTCGGAAATATCTTGAGCAATCTGAAATAAAACCGACGTAATATTAGTCAATAAATACAATTAAATATTAACCAAAAGTGGCTGAGGAATCCTCAGCCACTTTTCTTTTTTTATATCTTAATCCGCCAATTCAATCACTTCTAAATCTTTGAAGTTACCTTCGTCAATAACGAAACGCACCAACGTACGCACTTTATGGAAACCATACTTACCCGCAGCGCCTGGATTGATGTGAAGCATATCCAATGTTTTATCATACTTCACTTTTAATATATGCGAGTGTCCGCTAATGAACAACTTAGGTGGACGAGTAAAGATGCTACCTGCTATTGATGGGTCATACTTTCCTGGATAGCCACCAATATGCTTCATTAGCACCTCGGCACCATCAACTTTAAAGCGTAGCGTTTGTGGATAAAGACGTCGAATATCTTGTCCGTCAATATTGCCATATACCGCCCGCAAAGGTTTGAATGCTGACAACTTCTCTACTACCTCCATCGAGCCGATATCTCCCACATGCCAAATCTCGTCACACTCGGCAAAGTAGTGTAAGTATTTCTCGTCCCAATAGCCGTGTGTGTCGGAAAGTAAACCTATTTTTATCATAAAAACGTTGTTTTTAACATTCGTAGCGGCGAAATTACGAAAAAAAGTTTTTCTTTTCGATAAAGATGCCTACTTTTGGGAAAAGTTTAGAATAGAACGCGATGCAAAACAGGTATTTCAAACGAGACATCAGTTGGCTTTCCTTCAACTATAGAGTGTTGTTGGAGGCGTCGGATGATACGCTACCATTGTACGAGCGCATCAATTTTATTTCAATCTACTCGTCGAACTTGGAGGAGTTTTACAAAATCCGTGTAGCCGACCATAAAGCGGTGGCATCGGGTGTAGTTACCTCCGAGGATGAAACAAAAGAACAAGCACGCGATTTGGTAGAAGCCATCAACGAAGAGGTGAATCGCCAAATGGAGATGCGTATAAAGATATACGAGCAAAGCATTTTGCCCGCATTGAAGAAGAATCACATCATCTTTTATCAAAGTCGTACGGTAGAAGCACCTCATCAAGAGTATATCCGTCGTTTCTTCCGCGAAGAGATTTTACCTTATCTATCGCCTGTGCCGGTAACTAAAGACAAGGTTGTGTCGTTCTTACGCGATAATCGCCTTTATTTGGCCGTGCGTTTACTTCGAAAAGACGAAACCAATCCGCACAATCGTGTACGCCATTTTGTAATGAAGTTACCCTATAGCAAGGTGCCGCGTTTCATTCAACTACCCAAGATAGGGAATAACTACTACATTATGTTTATCGAAGATATTATCAAAGCCAATTTGGATATTATCTTCCCTGGTTATGATGTGGATTGTAGTTATTGCATCAAGATTTCGCGCGATGCCGATATCTATATAGACGATGCCGCCAATACCAACGAGATTATTGAGCAGGTGAAGAAAAAAGTAAAGAAACGTAAGATTGGCGATGTGTGTCGTTTTGTTTACGACCGCGCCATGCCGCACGATTTTCTTTCATATTTAATGGAGGCATATCACATCGATAAAAGCGAATTAGTACCAGGCGACAAACATTTGAACTTGGAAGATTTGCGTCTACTTCCTAATCCGAACAAACATCTTCCGCAACAAAAGAAACCGCAACCTATGAAGTTGCATTGCCTTGACGAGCGTGAGTCAATCTTCAACTATGTGGCGCGTCGTGATTTGTTGTTGTGCTATCCTTATCATAGTTTCGATCACTTCATCCATTTTCTATATGAAGCCGTTCACGATCCTACCGTGCGCGAAATTATGGTCACACAATACCGTGTAGCCGAAAATTCTGCCGTTATCAATACATTGATAGCTGCCGCACAAAACGGGAAGAAAGTAACTGTTTTTGTTGAGTTGAAAGCGCGCTTCGACGAAGAGAACAATTTAGCTACGGCCGAGATGATGAAGGCGGCAGGTATCAACATTATCTTCAGTATTCCTAAATTGAAGGTACATGCCAAGGTGGCATTGGTGCTTCGACGCGATGAGCAAGGACATAAACTGACTAGTTATGCTTATATTAGCACTGGTAACTTCAATGAAAAAACTGCTCTGATTTATGCTGATTTAGGTTTGTTTACATGCAATCCGGTTATTGTGAACGACTTGCATAATCTTTTCCGTACATTACGTGGAAAGAAGAATCCTGTTTTCCATCGTTTGTTGGTGCCTCGCTTTAACTTGATAGAGGAACTAAACAAACTTATTGAGCGTGAAATGGATTTGGCTAAAGCAGGGCAGGGGGGAAGAATTATTCTGAAGATGAATGCGCTGCAAGACCCCGCTATGATTGAACGCCTATACGAAGCATCGCAAGCCGGTGTACAAATCGACTTGATTGTGCGTGGCATCTGTTGCTTGAAACCCAACCAACCTTATAGTAAGAACATTCGTATTACACGCATTGTGGATAGCTTCCTTGAACACTCGCGTGTGTGGTACTTTGGTAACAATGGTCGTCCGAAACTCTTCCTCGGCTCACCCGACTTTATGCGACGCAATCTTTATCGCCGTATTGAGGCCGTTACACCAGTGTTGGATAAAGAGATAAAAGCACAACTCATCAAGATGCTTCATATCCAATTGGCCGACAAGCGAAAGGCTAGTTTTGTGGACGAGCATTTGCAGCATCAATGGAAATCGTCCAATCCTCAACAGGAAACTATTCGCTCGCAATACACGTTCTACGACTATTTGAAGGATTTAAATAAGTAAGGCGTGCCAATTGGCACGCCTTACGCTTATCTTTACGTCATACTTTTATGCAAAAGCATTCAAGTTGTCATCGTTATAGATGTTCTTACCTTCGGCAGTATAGAGGCTTTCAATGCGTTGTGCATACGCCTTTTCAATCTTACCGCGAACCATCTTCATTGTACTATTAATCATTTGATTTTGTTCAGTGAATGGTTCGGCCAACACGGCAAATGTACTAGGCAACCAACGATCGGGGAACATACCGGCCAATTCGCTATCGCCACCCTTCTTGAACTTGTTTATATCAGCTTCGATAGCCGCAATAGCTGCTTTCTTGCCTTCGGGTGTATTCAACTTCAATCCTTGACGTTCGATGAACTTCGCAATGCGTTCCTTGCTAGGTACAATCAGTGCGGTGGTATAGTTCGATTGGTTGTTGTAAAGCATCACTTGGTCAATGCTTGGCGAGTGTTGTACCAATGCCTCTTCGATACCTTCTGGGCTATACTTTTCGCCATCGCTACCAATGAGCAAACTCTTGAAACGACCTAATACATAGAGCAAGCCATCCTTACCCATGTAACCCAAGTCACCGGTATATAAGTATCCGTCGCGTACGGTTTCTGCCGAAGCAACAGGATTCTTCCAATATCCGGCCATTACGTTTTCGCCTTTCACTACGATTTCACCCTTTTCGCCTACAGGAAGCTCCTTGCCATCCGAGTCGCAAATCTTTAATTCGAGTGGTTTTACCAACTTACCGCTTGAACCTAAACGGAACTTGTCTGGGCCATTCGATGAAAGTACAGGAGTAGCTTCACTCAAGCCATAGCCTTGATACATAGGCATGCCAATGGCCATGTAGAATTTTTGCAAATCCTTGTCGAGCAATGCACCGCCACCGATGAAGAATTTCAATTCGCCACCGAAGTTTTCGCGTATCTTCGAGAAGAGAATCTTATCGAATAGGCAAACAAGCGGCTTAAGTAGGATGCGCCATCCCTTGCTTTCCAAGTTAGTTTCGCCATGATAAAGTTGAGCAGTGGCCAATGCAAAGTTGAACAATTTCACTGTATTCTTGCCTTTAGCGCGGATGCCCTGTTCAATGTTTTTCTTGAATGTTTTTGCTAATGCAGGCACACTGAGGATGAAGTGTGGTTTCACCTCTCTAATGTTTAGTGGAATATTCTTCAATGTTTCCAATGGAGTGCGACCTACTTGTGTGGTAGCAACAGCTGCACCTACCGAGCACATGATGTAGAAACCTACTACGTGTGCAAAGCAGTGATCCAACGGAAGAATAATCAGTGTACGCCAATGCTCGTTGATGTCCACCAAGGTGAGCGATTGCTCAACGTTCGATGTATAGTTGCGGTGAGTCAAGATAACGCCCTTTGGATCGGCAGTAGTACCCGATGTATAGGTAATAGTGGCATAATCATCGTTTTGAATTGATTGACCAACGGCGAGAAACTCTTCCATGGTGTGAGTTTTCAAGAACTCGTCGCCCATCTTTTGTACTTCGGCCAATGAGATTTCTTTTTCTTCGTACGAAGGCATTTCGTCGAATACGATAATCTTTTCTACGTTAGGCAATTGGTCTTTGATAAGGCGTATTTTCTTCAGTTGAGTACCTGAAATCATGATGTATTTCACTTCGCCATGAATCAAGCGGAACAACAAGTCGTTGCTTTCTTCCAACTTGATAGATAGTGGCACGTTGATGGCACCGGCATAGAACATTGCCAACTCGCCAATAATCCACATATTACGACCTTCGCTCAATAGAGCCATTGTGTCTCCCTTCTTAACGCCTAAGGCTTGGAGACCTGCGCCTAATTGATAAACTCTCTTTTGCACTTCGGCATAAGTAGTAGGTTGAAACTCTTTTCCTGTCTTTTCCAACAAGAAGGTGTTGTTAGCATACTGCTTTACGGATGATTCAAATAAATCAACAAGTGTTCTTTTCATTGATAATCAATTTAATATTTTGGCTGCAAAGGTACTACAATCTATACAAAATGCCAAATATCAGCGCGATATTCTCAAGGCTTCCCCCTATTTTATTTACCCTATTAGAAAAATATATTTTCCCTAAAGGGAAAGCAAAAAGATAATAGTTGTGCAAACAAAGGTTAATTGTCGTTCAAATGTTGACAGTTATGACAGTTGACAGTTTATTTTTGCATATCATCAACCTCTATTTCCACCGATAGGGATGCGTAATGCTACCGAACAAAATTGGTGCGCGCATTGATTGGGATGAGCGCAAAGGCATAATTTATATTTCAAAAATACGCAATAAAATATAGAATAGCCTCTCTTTCGCGTTTAGTCAATGCAAACAAGTTCTTTATCAATATTTTCTCATTGATATTTGGCTCTCCGCTATACTTATATTGCCTTTTATTCCTCTGGCAATAGCACCACTCCAAGCTTGCGCTTACCATCCATTTTTGCAACAACGGGTTGGTTGAAACGAACATGGCGCAAGTAGTTAGTTTCGAAAATAGCTGGTTGCTTATTCAAAAACTCTTGGTTGTATATGCCGTCGTTCATAAAGGCGTTGATTGTGAAATAGCCTACACCAAACGAGGTGAGGTTTTGGAAGAAGTGCGTACCTTGGCTTGGATCGACGCGATAGTTTGTTAAACCAGCTTCGACAATGATTCGTGCCGCACTGATGTGTGGCCACTTCACAGGGATGCCCAACCACGTATCGCTACTTCCCCATCGGCCAGGGCCTATCAATACATAGTTTTTGCCTTCGTTCAAGAATTGTTGATTCAGTTTTTCTATTTCCCAAGCTATCTCTTGGTTGTTCGATGCGCTATAATTGTCGGTTTTCACATATACCACATCGAATACATCATTCACAATGCCATGACCAAGCGAATTGTTCGATTTCAAGATTAGTTTACTTTCGTCTATCTCGGCAATATTCTCTTCCAACATCTCCTTACTATCAACAATCGGCCTAATTTGTAGCAGATAGAAGGTGCCCGATTTCTGCTTGTCGTTGAGCGTAGCGGCAAATTCAATCTCTACGGGGCGGCGCATTTCTTCTTGTCCATATTTCAATGCTAATTGTAACAATTTAGGCAAAGGGAAGACATCGTGCTGAAGGATGTTGGCAAAGGTAATCACCTTTCTTCCACCAGGATAAATGCC
>JAFYML010000321.1 GCA_017556595.1 Bacteroides sp. | reverse complement strand
TTGTTCTTCGTCAGTTACAGGCACCATGATACATTGTAGTGGTTGACGAACCTTGATGTTCACCTTTCTGCGCAAAGCCAATACCATTGAAGTTACATCTTGTGCCATCTTCATGCGAGCTTCGAGCGAAGCGTCGATAGCCTCTTCGTTGCATGCAGGATAGTTGCTCAAGTGTACCGATACTACATTGTCGCGTCCTGTTACGGCGGTCAAGTCGTTGTATAGCATGTCGGCATAGAATGGCGCGATAGGAGCCATGAGCTTAGCCACCACTTCCAAGCAAGTGTAGAGTGTTTGGTATGCCGAAAGCTTATCTTGCGTCATGCCGCCACCCCAGAAGCGTTTACGATTCAAGCGAACGTACCAGTTAGAGAGGTTATCGTTCACAAAGTCTTGAATCAAGCGTCCTGCCTTGGTTGGTTCGTAATCATTGTAGCAAGCATCTACTTGCTTAATCAGTGTGTTCAATACCGAGAGAATCCAGCGGTCAATTTCCGGACGTTCGTTCATTGGCACATCTGCTTCCTTGTATTCAAAGCCATCTACGTTGGCATAGAGTGCAAAGAACGAGTATGTATTATATAAGGTACCGAAGAATTTGCGTCGCACCTCTTCTACACCTTCCACGTCGAACTTCAAGTTATCCCATGGCGATGAGTTGGTAATCATGTACCAGCGCAATGGGTCAGAGCCAAACTTCTCGATTGTTTCGAATGGATCTACAGCATTGCCCAATCGTTTCGACATCTTATTGCCGTTCTTATCCAACACAAGACCGTTCGAGATAACCGCCTTGTACGAAATGCTATCGAATACCATTGTTGCAATGGCATGCAATGTGAAGAACCATCCACGTGTTTGGTCCACACCTTCGGCAATAAAGTCGGCCGGATAAACTTCGCGGTTATCCAACAACTCTTTGTTTTCGAAAGGATAGTGAATTTGTGCGTATGGCATAGCACCCGAGTCGAACCACACGTCAATCAAGTCGCTTTCGCGCTTCATTGGTTGGCCATCGGCAGCTACCAACACGATATCATCCACGTACGGACGGTGCAAGTCAATCTTGTCGTAGTTGGCTTGTGTATATTCACCCGGTACGAAACCAAGCTTCTTGTATGGGTTTTCCGCCATCACGCCGGCAGCTACGGCCTTTTCTATTTCGTTGTAGAGTTCCTCTACCGATTCAATACAGATTTCGCTCGAACCATCTTCTGTGCGCCAGATAGGAAGCGGAGTACCCCAATAACGGCTTCTTGATAGGTTCCAATCGTTCAAGTTTTCGAGCCACTTGCCAAAGCGTCCAGTACCGGTCGATTCAGGTTTCCAATTGATGGTCTTGTTCAACTCAATCATACGCTCTTTCGCTGCAGTCGAGCGGATAAACCAGCTATCCAATGGATAGTAAAGCACCGGCTTGTCTGTACGCCAGCAGTGAGGATAGTTGTGTACATGCTTTTCAATCTTGAATGCCTTGCCCACGCTCTTCATGTTCAACGCAATGAAGATATCCAAGTTTTCGGCAGCTTGAGCGGCCTTTTCGTCATACTTACCATCTACGGTAAATTGTGGGTCGTATGCGTTCTTCACCCAACGACCTTCGTACTCCTTGTACACTTCCACATCCACGCAAGCCTTCACGAATGCTTCGTCTAGCTCTTCCATCAAGTAGAACTTACCTGTCAAGTCCACCATCGGACGAGTTTCGCCACGCTTGTTAATCATGAACAACGATGGAATGCCCGCTGCACGTGCTACGAATGCGTCGTCCGCACCAAATGTAGGAGCAATGTGTACAATACCTGTACCATCTTCGGTGGTTACATAGTCGCCAGGAATAACGCGGAAGGCCTTGGCCGATGCATCTTGCCATTCGCCCTTTTCGTTTACCTCTACTGGCTTCACCCAAGGCAACAGTTGTTCGTACTCCATGCCCACCAAGTCGGGACCTTTGTATTCGCCCACCACCTTGAATGGCACGAGCTTGTCGCCTGGCTTGTAATCTTCGAGGGCAATCTCTTCCGCCTTCTTGTTGAAGTGAGTATAGAGCAACGCCTTAGCCAATACTACGGTCATCTTATCGCCGTTGTAGGCATTGTATGTTTGTACGGCTACATAGTCAATCTTTGGGCCAACGCACAATGCAGTGTTCGATGGCAATGTCCATGGTGTAGTGGTCCATGCCAAGAAGTAAGGAGTACCCCACTCTGCCATTTCCGGCTTAGGGTTCTTAATCTTGAATTGCGCCACCATTGTAGTATCCTTCACGTCGCGATAGCAACCCGGTTGATTCAACTCGTGCGAGCTCAACCCCGTACCGGCAGCTGGCGAATAAGGTTGAATGGTATAGCCCTTGTATAGCAAGTTCTTCTTGTATAGCTGTTTCAGCAACCACCACAAAGTTTCGATGTAACGGTTATCGTAGGTGATGTACGGATTTTCCAAGTCCACCCAATAACCCATTTGGTGAGTCAAGTCGGTCCATTCCTTGGTAAACTTCATCACATCCTTGCGGCAAGCAGCATTATATTCGGCCACGCTAATGGTTTTGCCAATATCCTCTTTGGTAATACCCATCGCCTTTTCCACGCCCAATTCTACGGGCAATCCGTGTGTATCCCATCCGGCTTTACGCTTCACTTGGAAACCCTTCATGGTTTTGTATCGGCAGAAGATATCCTTGATAGAGCGTGCCATTACGTGGTGAATACCTGGCATACCGTTTGCACTTGGCGGACCTTCGAAGAATACAAACGAAGGACAACCTTCGCGTTCAGTCATACTCTTGGCGAAAACATCGTTTTCATCCCATTTCTTCAACACTTCCTTGTTGATTTCGGAAAGGTTGAACTTTTGATATTCGGCAAATTTTTTACCCATTTTATTTAAAAAATTACGATTTACACATTAATTTATAGGCCGAACCTATATTTAGGGCGCAAAAATACAAAATATTTAGAGATTTGCCAAAGTTTTTGTTCGTCAAGTTATAAAAAGGGGGCATAACTTTGCCAGTCATGCCCCCTACGCTTCTGTTCCCCTATTTCCCGAATGCCAGTTGCCAGCCGCGTTCA
>JAFYML010000320.1 GCA_017556595.1 Bacteroides sp. | reverse complement strand
TATTTCGGATTGGCTACATCCATGCGAGCCAAATCGTTTTGGTTTTCACTTAATATATATGCTGCATTGGCTATTGTAGCATCGGCTACGGCCAATAGTATTTCGTTGATTTGTTCTTCAGTAAGTGCCAACAACTCTCGGCTGGCATCCTGAACTGCTTTAAATATCTCTTTCATAAATGGCCTTTATTATTCCATATACAGATAATCGTAATGTACAACAGGTTTATGTCCATGCTTACCCATTGATTCGCGGGCTTGCAAGGAGTCGCAATTGGTTTTACCAACTCCTATTTGCGTACCATCAGGGGCAATGATTCGTACAATATCATCTTTTTCAAACTCACCTTCCACTGCAACAATGCCAACAGGCAATAGGCTGGTGGCCTTTTCACCACAAAGCACAGCCACAGCTTGCTCGTTCAAGTGCAATTCGCCCTTGGCAAAGCCCTCACTATGAGCAATCCATTTCTTAACACTCGAAACGGTTTGTGAAGAAGGAACAAAGCGAGTACATAACGTTTCGGCAGGATGTTGCACTAAATCGACCAATATATTATCACGCTTTCCATTAGCTATAATCACCGATATACCTTCATCTGCCACCTTGCGAGCAATGGTTGTTTTAGTCAGCATACCTCCACGACCAAAACTTGATTTTCCCGCTTGAATATAATTACTGAGGTCTTTACCAGGTTCTATTTCTCTGATAACCTGTGATTGTGGATTATCGGGCGAGCCATCGTAAATACCATCAATATTACTCAAGATAATAGGCGCTTGCGCATCCATCATGGTAGCAATAAGACCAGATAATTCGTCATTATCGGTAAACATTAATTCGCTGACAGAGATGGTATCGTTTTCATTGACAATAGGAATTACGCCATTCTCCAACATCACCATCATGCAATTACGCTGATTCAAATAATGACGACGGGTAGAGAAACTTTCCTTCATGGTAAGCACTTGTCCTACTGGGATACCATGCTCACGAAACAATTCGTAATAACGATTGATCAATTTGGCTTGACCAACAGCCGAATAGAGTTGTCGTTGGTCAACGCTATCTAATTTTCGGATGGCAGAAATCTCACTACGTCCCGATGCAACTGCACCAGACGACACAAGGATTACCTCCACACCTTGTTTATGCAATTCGGCTATTTGATCGACCAATGCCGACATGCGCGTCACATCAAGTGTTCCATCGCGACGTGTCAAAACATTGCTACCTACTTTAACCGCTATTCTTGTTAGTTGTTGTATCATTATTCTATCTATTTTTGCAACAATTACGCTTCTGCGCTACCCTCTTCAAAAGCTTGAACTAATTTTATTGCAGCATCGTAATCACATTCATTCACCCACACAACGACATCAATATTGGTCGATGGTAACACGATGTTCACCACTGTGCCATTCTGAGTAACAGACGAAATTCCATTATCAGCCAAGTAAGTTCTTAAAAGCTCGGCTTTCCAAAGAACACCGGTAAAGACCTTTACCAATTTACTTTTATCTTCTTTCATAACATAAACTTATTATGGATTACAAATGCAACGGCAAAGGTAGAAATTAATTTTCATAAAGTCACAGAAAATACCATTTCTTTGAATATTTGCTATCCTATAATTGAATATAAAACAAAAAAGGCTGGATTCTAACGTCAAAATCCAACCTTTTAGCTATTTAATATCTACTATATTCGAGAAATAAACATTAGCACACTACTCTAAGGAAATACGTTCCACCTTTATTTCTTCATTCAAAAAGCGAGCAGCAGACTCTGCAAACTTATCTTCGGCTTCGGTAGTAAGATAACGACAAGTACCATTTTTAGTACACTTGGCATCCATATCAGAATGTCTTCGAAGATAATCTTTCAAGCTATTGGCAACCAATTCACCTTGCGAAACTATTTGGATGCTATCGGGCATGTATGTTTTTATCTTTGGTAATAGAAGTGGATAGTGTGTACATCCTAGAATCACCGTATCTATTCTATCGTCCTGCCCAATTAACTCGGTAATATACTTCTCAACAAAGTAATCGGCACCAACCGCATCGGCCTCTCCATTTTCAACCAAAGGAACCCACATTGGACATGCCTTACCCGTAACCATTATATCAGGATACAGTTTCTTTATTTCCAAAGGATATGATTCCGATTTTATGGTACCTGCTGTAGCCAATACGCCAACGTGTCGCGAATGAGTAATTGCGCCTATTGTTTCTACGGTTGGCCGAATTACCCCCAACACACGTCGGTTAGCATCCAACAAAGGTAAGTTATTCATTTGAATGGTTCGAAGCGCCTTGGCCGAAGCCGTATTACAAGCCAATATCACCAAATGGCATCCCATTTCAAATAGCTTTTCTACGGCTTGAAGTGTAAATTCATAAACAACTTCGAACGAGCGTGAGCCATAGGGAGAGCGAGCATTGTCACCTAAATAGAGATAATCGTATTGCGGCAAGAACTCGCGCATTTTACTCAATATGGTCAAGCCTCCATATCCGGAGTCAAACACACCTATAGGGCCTGGAGATGTTGATAGAGGCAATCTCATAACTGAATAATATAAAAAAAAGCGGCATCGGAAGCAAACAGCATATCCGTGCCGCCTATAAGGGATAAATAAATTGCTTACTTAATACCTAATTGAGCCTTCACCTTAGCTGTTAAATCAATGCTTTCAGCACCAATGAATGCCAATGGAGTAGAAGCTACATCGAAGATATAAACTACACCTTCAGCCTTACCCACTGCATCAATAGCTTCAGTCAACTTTTGTTGGATAGGCACCATAGCTTCTTGTTGAGCTTGTTGCAAAGCTTGATAAGCTTCTTGTTGGAATGCTTGCAAGCGTTGGTCCATATCGGCCAAGTCTCTTTGACGACGTTCAGCGATATTCTTTGGCAAAGAATCGGCTTGCGCTACAAATTCTTGATACTTCTTAGTGAACTCTTCTCTACTGTTTTCAAACTCCTTTTGGTATTGCTGACTCAAAGTTTCCAAATCAGCTTGTGCCTTAATAAATTCTGGCATAACTACCATTACTTCTTGAGAGTTCATGTGTCCAAACTTAGATTGTCCCATTGCGCACAAAGGCAAAACGAACAATGCTGCAAGTAAAACGATTTTCTTCAACATAATTCTTCTTTTTATGATTTTTAAATTATTATTTCCAAGTAATTAAAACTATTCTCGTTGCAAATGTATGAAATTAATTTGAATATCCTAACTTTATCAGCACTTCATTGCTAATATCAATGTCGGGAGACGCAAATATCAAGCTTGTTGCAGAGGCACGATCAAGCACAGCAGCATATCCCTCTTGCAATGCAATAGCTTTCACTGCTTCATAGATTTCATCTTCGATAGGTTGGAGTAGCGAAGCTTGTTTCTTTGCCATCTCACCTTCTGGGCCAAAATAGTTTCTACGCAACTCGGCCACCTCTTTCTCCTTATTAATAATAGCCTCTTCGCGTTGAGTGCGTTGTGCATCGGTAAGATTCTTAGCCTCTTTTTGATATTTTTCATAAAGCGACTTAGCTTCATCAGAAATACGTTCTAATTCTGCTTGCCATACGCGAGAAGATTGATCCAACTGTTCAGTAGCTTTTTGATAGGCAGGAATCTGTTCCATAATATATTCCATATCTATCAACGCAAATTTCTGTGCATTTGCAGAAAGCGCTACAAATGCGAACATAAGCAATAAAAAACTCTTTCTCATAACGCCAAAATATTAATATTAGAACTCTTGACCTAAGATAAAGTGGAACTGACTACCACCATATGAGCTTGAGCCATTAATCTTATCAAAACCATATGCCCAGTCAATACCCATCATACCAATCATCGGCAAGAAGATGCGGACACC
>JAFYML010000319.1 GCA_017556595.1 Bacteroides sp. | reverse complement strand
CTTGGATGCGGTGAAAGAGACGGTTTATCGTAACGGGACGCTTCGTGCCGACTTCTTCCGCAACATTTGGCAAGTAGAAGCTGTTCGTAAACGTTTCGATGCTCGCGAACGTCTGTTGATTCGCGATATATTGGCCGATGGTGTGGAAAAAGGGGTGTTCGAAGTGGACGATATACACATGACCGCCGAAATTGTGCATTATTGTGTAAAGGGTATCGAAGCGCCCTACATTCGCGGTCAGATAGGTGCACACTTGAAGGACAATGTGAAGGAAGAGTATGTCACCAAGTTGGTGTTGAGCGCATTGGGAAAACGATTTTAAGAAAACTTATTTTATTAACTAATAAATACAAACTAACATGGGATTATTAGAAGGAAAAACTGCCCTTGTAACCGGTGCTGCACGCGGCATTGGTAAGGCTATTGCATTGAAATTTGCTGCCGAAGGCGCAAACATTGCATTTACTGATTTGGTTATTGACGAAAATGCTGAAGCTACAGCTAAGGAAATCGAAGCTTTTGGCGTGAAGGCAAAAGGATATGCTTCGAATGCTGCTAATTTTGAAGATACAGAAAAGGTTGTTGCTGAAATTCATAAGGACTTTGGACGCATTGATATCTTGGTGAACAACGCAGGTATCACTCGCGACGGCTTGATGATGCGTATGAGCGAACAACAATGGGATATGGTAATCAATGTAAACTTGAAGTCGGCGTTCAATTTCATTCACGCATGTACGCCTATAATGATGCGCCAAAAGGGTGGTAGCATCATCAATATGGCTTCGGTAGTTGGTGTACACGGCAATGCAGGACAATCGAACTACGCTGCTTCGAAGGCAGGTATGATTGCGTTGGCTAAGTCGATTGCACAAGAACTTGGCTCGCGCGGTATTCGTGCTAACGCCATTGCTCCGGGCTTTATCATGACTGCTATGACCGATGCACTCTCTGACGAAGTGAAGGCAGAATGGGCAAAACGCATCCCATTGCGTCGTGGTGGTACACCTGAAGATGTAGCCAACATTGCTACCTTCTTGGCATCGGATATGGCTTCGTACGTAACTGGCCAAGTGATTCAAGTTGATGGTGGAATGAATATGTAATTACGACTATGACCGTTGTCTACGAAGACAATCACATAATCATTGTCAACAAGACCGCTTCCGAGATTGTTCAAGGTGACAAAACCGGTGATACCCCTCTATCGGAAACCGTAAAGCAGTATTTGAAAGAGAAGTATCAGAAACCCGGCAATGTCTTTGTGGGTGTAACACACCGCCTCGACCGTCCCGTAAGCGGTCTTGTGCTTTTTGCTAAAACTAGCAAAGCCCTTTCGCGACTGAACGAAATGTTCAAGCGCGGCGAAGTGCAGAAAACCTATTGGGCCGTAGTGAAGAATCGCCCACCGCAAGAGGAGGGTACCCTTAGCCATTGGTTGCTGCGCAATGAAAAACAAAACAAAAGCTATGCTTACGACAAGGAAAAGTCTGGTAGCAAGCATGCTTTGCTCGACTATCGCCTGATAGCCGCTTCGGACAACTATTACTTGTTGGAAGTGAATCTGAAGACAGGCCGTCATCATCAAATCCGTTGTCAGTTATCCAAAATGGGATGCCCCATCAAGGGCGATTTGAAGTATGGTTTTGCTCGTTCAAATCCCGATGGAAGTATCTGTCTGCATGCGCGTCGTATCGCTTTCGTGCATCCGGTTTCTAAGGAAAACATTACAGTAGAGGCCCCACTTCCCCCTTCATTCAAGATGTTTGGATAAACAAACTTCAAAACTTGCTATTTTTTTGTTCGAAAAAAGAAGAACAATATTAAGAGTTTCACTATTTTTGCATTCTCAAATCTAAATAGAAAGAATGATAGAAAAACTCATTGTTTTAGAGGATATAGATCCTGTTATCTTCTATGGTGTGAACAACACCAACATGCAGTTGATAAAGGCTCTCTATCCCAAATTGCGCATCGTGGCCCGAGGCAACGTGATTAAAGTGTTGGGCGACGAGGAAGAGATGTGCGCGTTCGAAGAAAACATCATCAAGTTGGAAAAGCATTGCGCTGAATATAATTCGCTGAAAGAAGAGGTTATCATAGACATTGTAAAAGGCAATAAACCGCAAGCCGAAAAGAGTGGCGATGTTATCGTGTTCAGCGTTACGGGCAAGCCCATCATTCCACGTAGCGATAATCAATTGAAATTGGTTGAAGCTTTTGCCAAGAACGATATGGTATTTGCTATCGGTCCTGCCGGCTCGGGTAAGACCTATACAGCTATTGCCCTTGCCGTTCGCGCATTGAAGAACAAGGAGATAAAGAAGATTATTCTTTCACGTCCGGCCGTCGAAGCCGGTGAGAAATTGGGATTCTTGCCTGGCGATATGAAAGACAAGATTGACCCCTATTTGCAACCCTTGTACGACGCTTTGCAAGACATGATTCCTGCTGCTAAGTTGAAGGAGTACATGGAGTTGAACGTCATTCAAATAGCACCGCTTGCTTTTATGCGTGGTCGTACACTGAACGATGCGGTAGTGATTCTTGACGAAGCGCAAAACACAACCTCGGCACAAATCAAGATGTTCTTGACGCGTATGGGTATGAACACCAAGATGATAGTAACGGGCGATATGACACAGATAGACTTACCCTCGTCGCAAGCATCGGGCTTGGTACAAGCACTGAAGATATTGAAAGGTGTAAAGGGTATCAGCTTTATCGAACTGAACAAGAAAGATATTGTGCGCCACCATTTGGTGACTCGAATTGTAGAAGCATACGAACACTTCGACAAAGAACAAAAACTGGAGCGTGAAAAGAAAAAATTAGAAAACATCAATAAATAATCAACGATATGAAAGCATTAACAGCAACAGAATTCAACTTCCCTGGACAAACAAGTGTTTATCATGGTAAAGTGCGCGATGTGTATAACATTGGCGGAGAAAAATTAGTGATGGTAGCCACCGACCGTATCTCGGCTTTCGACGTGGTATTGCCTAAAGGTATTCCTTTCAAAGGACAAATGCTGAACCAAATTGCAGCTAAGTTCCTCGATGCTACAACCGATATTTGTCCTAACTGGAAGATGGCTACACCCGACCCAATGGTAACAGTGGGCGTGATGTGCGAAGGATTTGCTGTGGAAATGATTGTACGCGGATATCTTTGTGGCTCGGCTTGGAGAGCATATAAGAGCGGCGTGCGCGAAATCTGTGGTGTGAAACTTCCCGAAGGCATGAAGGAAAACCAAAAGTTCCCAACTCCTATCATTACTCCTACCACAAAGGCTGAAATTGGCGAACACGACCAAGATATCTCTAAAGAAGAAATCCTTGCTCAAGGATTGGCTACTCCAGAAGAGTATGCTTTGTTGGAGAAATACACACTCGCCCTCTTCCAACGCGGTACAGAAATTGCTGCTGAACGTGGTTTGATTTTGGTAGATACCAAATATGAATTCGGTAAGCACAATGGTCAAATCTATTTGATGGACGAAATTCATACACCCGACTCAAGCCGTTATTTCTATAGCGAAGGTTATGAAGAACGCTTCTTGAAGGGCGAACCTCAAAAGCAACTTTCGAAAGAATTTGTGCGCGAATGGTTGATGGATAATGGTTTCCAAGGTAAGGAAGGACAACAAGTGCCCGAAATGACCGATGAAATTGTGGAAAATATCAGCAATCGCTACATTGAACTTTACGAACACATTACCGGTGAAAAATTCGTAAAGGAAAATACCGACAATATTGCTGAACGTATTGAAAAGAACGTTACTGAATATTTGAAGTAACCATCCGTTTTCCCGATATGAACTATCCGCAAGAAGAGGTATTGCCAATAGGCTATGAAGGTAGCAAGAGCGAACAGATAGAACAGATGTTCGACCATATTGCGCCTACCTACGACAAGTTGAATCATACATTGTCGTTGGGGGTAGATAGGTATTGGCGAAACAGGGCTATCAAGGCATTGAAGTCGTGTAAACCTCGGCGGATGTTGGATGTTGCAACAGGTACGGGCGATTTTGCCATCTTGGCCGCCCGCCATTTGCAACCGGAACAATTGATAGGAATAGACATTAGCGAAGGAATGATGGCGGTGGCTCGCCAAAAAGTGGCCGATGCCGGTCTCTCGTCGGGAAAGGTCTCTTTTCAACGCGAAGATTGTACGAATCTCTCTTTCCCTGATAATAGTTTCGATGCTGTTTCATCGACCTTTGGTATACGCAACTTTGAACATTTGGACAAAGCATTTGCCGAGATTTATCGGGTGCTATCGCTAGGAGGACAGTTGGTGATACTTGAACTCTCCACACCACAATACTTCCCTATGAAACAACTTTATAAGTTCTATTCCAAAACAATGATTCCGTTGATAGGTAAGTGCATTTCGCGCGACAATAGCGCATATACCTATCTGCCAGATAGTATCAAGGCTTTTCCGCAAGGAGAGCTTTTACAAGAATCATTGTTGCGTGCCGGTTTCAGTAAGGCGACTTTTCGCCGCCTCACATTTGGCATTTGCACACTTTATGTTGCAACTAAATAATAACTAAGCTAAATAAGCATATGGATAAATATGGGTTAATAGGTTTTCCCTTGGGACACTCTTTTTCAGAAGGTTTTTTTAATCAGAAATTCTATTCAGAAGGTATCGATGCCTGCTATGTAAATTATGAAATTGCAGATATCGCAGAGTTTAAGCATATCCTTCAAGATAATCCAAACTTGAAAGGGATGAATGTAACCATTCCGTACAAGGAGAAGGTGATTAAGTATCTTGATGAATTGGACCCTGAAACAGCCAAGAAGATTGGTGCCGTGAATGTTATCAAAATCGTTAATCTCCCCAAGGGGAAAAAGAAACTGAAAGATTCATGATAAATCTGTTAACAATGTGTAAACAGATAGAATGCGGATTAGTGTGGCGCTTTTGCAAATTGCTCGGAAAGGGTGCAGTAGCGCTGATAGAGGGATTCGTAAGCGGTTGTGTTTTTGGGATCAGGCTTGTAAACTGCGGCAGCCGGCACAGAAAGCGCTTTTACCGCGGTAACGGCATCAGGATAGATGCCGGCTGCGCTGGCAGCCAAAATGGCACTGCCGGCGGCGGCAGCCTGGGTGCGGCGGGTGACCTCAATTTCCTTTCCGGTAACGTCGGCGTAGATCT
>JAFYML010000318.1 GCA_017556595.1 Bacteroides sp. | reverse complement strand
AGGAGGAGAATTGGGAGTTTCGCGTCCCTACATTTCTACATTTCTACTTGACTACTCACTACTTGACTACTTTTAAATTCTTATCAATTAGTTTCTTGATGGCTTCTACCGATGAAGTGGTGGTAAGGCCGTCGCTTGGTGTGTTTAGGCAATAGTCCACCAAGCGGTCGATGGTAGAGGTAGCTACGTGCATGCGGGTATCCGATGAGGCATAGTAGATAAACACCTTGCCATCGTCATCGGCAATCCATCCATTGGTAAAGAGTACGTTGCTCACATCGCCAACGCGCTCTTCGCCTACAGGCCCCATCAGCATGCCACCGGGGGTAGCAATGGGTTGGGTGGGGTCGTCCAACGAGGTCATGTACATGTATAATACATAGCGCAAGCCTGCTGCACAAGCGCGTACACCATGTGCCAGGTGCAACCAGCCTTTATCGGTTTTAATGGGGTGCGGACCTTCACCGTTCTTTACCTCCTTGATGGTGTGGTAGTAGCGTTGGTCGATAATGGTTTCTTCCTTGATTTCGGCATGGGTGATGTCATCTACCAGCGCCCAACCAATGCCTCCGCCACTTCCGGCATCGATGAAACCATCTTGCGGACGGGTATAGAAGGCGTATTTGCCATCTACAAACTCGGGATGCAACACTACGTTGCGTTGTTGGCTCTTGCTTTTCAAGTCGGGTAGGCGATACCAGGTTTTTAAATCTTTGGTGCGGGCAATACCGGCCGTAGCTGTGGCCGATGACAAATCGTCTGCCGGTGCGCTATCGTCGTGACGTTCGGCACAGAAGATGCCGTATATCCATCCGTCTTCGTGGGCGGTGAGGCGCATGTCGTAGATGTTGGTTGCAGGAATCACATCGTCGGGCATGGTGATGGGGTAGTCCCAAAATCGGAAATTGTCTATGCCGTTAGGACTTTCGGCAATGGCAAAGAACGACTTGCGGTCGTTACCCTCGACGCGTACAACCAACAGATATTTGCCATTCCACTTGATGGCACCCGAATTGAACGTGGCATTGATGCCAATGCGCTCCATTAGGTAGGGATTGGTTTGCTCGTCCAAATCGTATCTCCAAAAGATGGGAGCATGTTCGGCGGTCAGTATAGGGTATTTATAGCGTGTAAATACGCCATTGTTTTCTGCTATAGGGAAGTTCTTTCTGCTTAACAGCTCTTCGTGCTTGCTTAATAGAACTTGTACTTTTTCATCAAAACTCATCGTAGTTAGTATTAAGGTTTTTACTTATAGAGGTTTATCTCTTTTGCAAACAACGTTTGGGGTGCGTTGTAGAATGTTACAAAGTCGTCGGCCGATGGGTGCCCGGGATAGGGGCCATAGTGGTGTGAAGTACGCTCACGAGCGTTGCGCCATACCAATACGTAGGCTATGGGATGTGATTGTATGGCCGGTAGCAGTGTGCCTGTCCACCATTCTGCATCCGGAACGCCTTCGAATCCGGTTTCGGTAATGGCTATCGTTTTCCGATGCTCTTTACCTATTTTCTCGATGATGGAGAGCATGCGTTGCACCCCATTCAAGTACATCTCTCGGTTGTTGTTGAATTGATAAGCGTCAAATCCGATAAGGTCGATGATATCATCGCCGGGATAGCGCTCCAGGTATTGTGCTTCGGTTTGCGGTTCGGTGCCCGATGAATAGGCATATAGGCAATTGTCAACACCTTTTTGCGACAATTGCTCCACGGTCATTCGCCATAATGCTTTGTATTCGTCGGCACTGCACAGTTTTTGTCCCCACCAGAACCAACTGCCCGTATGCTCGTGCCAAGGGCGGAAAAGAACCGGCACCTTTACACCGTCGTCGGTTTGTAGTGAGTTTAAGAAATGGGCCATTGTAGATAGCCATCCCAAAAACTTTTCGTGCAGTTCGCCATTAGGAAGAATGGAGCGTACGACGGTTGTGTCGGATACATCCCACGAATCGCCCCCTGTTTTGGGGTTGCGTAGGTGCCAACTGATGGAGCACATGCCGCCACGTTGGTATTGATTAATGATTTCTTGTCTGATTTTGTCGAAAGGAACCTTGTCTAAACTTACTTCGCCACCAAGTTCCAATTCGCCAAGGTCGAAACTAATGATGCCGGGGTAGTCGCCACATACACTCTGCACGTCCGAGCGGCCTTCTTCAAACTCCCATCCGGTGCCATCGGCATTGATTCCATAGTTGGTATCGTCGTGGTGGCCAAACAGAAAACCTTGTTCGGGCAGGTTCGTTAGGTTGGCTAATAGCTTTTCTGTTTCGGCCGTACGTTGCATTTGGGGCGTTGTTGTTTTATCGTTTCCACAAGCCATAAGTAGAAACGAACTCAACGCTAATGTAATAATCCTGAATGCTTTCATGCCTATTTCTCATTTTAGGTACAAAAATAGGGAATCACTACCGATTACACTGATACTATTTTATCTGTTTACTATAATCTTACATTGTTAGGGACTACTTTGCTGCTTTTGCCGTTATTTGTGTACGTTCGTCGGAAAGGAGTCCTTCGCCCAGTGATTTGGTGTTTACTTCGATGGGTTGATTGATAAAATCGGGCACGTTATATGCATAGGGCAGTTCTTTGTAATACTCGATAGGATTCTCTTGCGGCATTAAGAACGGTTTGGCGGCCACTCCCTCTTTGCTGATGTGCGTAAAGTAGAGGCGGGTGTAACGGCCATCGTCGCGGCGGCTACTGAAAACACACCAACGCGAATTGCTGCTCCAGTTGTGGAAGCTCTCGGTGTCGTCGCTATTGATGGTGGTCAGTGGTCGTTGCTCACCGGTTTGCAGGTCTAACAACCAAAGGTCGGCTTCCTTGTGCCAAATAGAGAAGTTGCCATAGTCGAAAAGGGTGTACATCAAGTAGCGACCATCGTACGAGGGACGTGGGAAGGAGATGCTTTTTCCGTGGGCTGATGCGTTGACCAGCGTGTCGATGCGTTGGCCAAATGTACCATCTTCGGGATTGAAAGCAATGCTACAGAGGTCGTAACGGATTTGGTCGTAATCCTTCGGTAGTTCCTTTGCGCTTGCCGAGCAGAAATAGAGTGTACGGCCGTCGGGCGAGAAGGCAGGGAAGGTTTCGAACGCGGTGGTTTGCTCCACTAACGAAGTGCGTAGCAAGGAGTGTGTTCGGGGATGATACACCATTACGTTCGATTCGTTGTCGTAAACTTCGATGATTTTCTCTTTTGTTGAGTGAAACACTTGCTTGGTGTCGTTGGTAGAGTAGGCAATGTATTCGCCCGAAGGATGCCAATAGGGATATACACAAGCGGCAAGGGTAGAGTCTGTTTTGGTATTGAGCAATTCGGCTTCACCACCTGTTTGCATCAGGGTGGCGCCATGCTTGCCACGAATGTGCAGGCTCAGTTGTGCGGGATTGGTTTTGTTCACACTGTGGCAATTGACGCACATAAGCGGAACGAGGGTGTTCTCTACCACTTTGTGCTCGTCGAAGCAAGACAAATCGCGTTCGTAGATTCCCATTTTACCCAAAGCTACATAGCCGGGGGCTACCAAACGATAGGCAACACCATACTCTATGGAGTCGTTGCTGACGTACATGGAGAAGTCGCGGTATTGTGTCCAACCGGCTTCGCGCTGCACGCTTACGGTGAACACTAAGCTATCTCCTTGGTTCTTTGTCAAAAGCTCTTTCCATTGCTTCAAAGGGAATTGCGCTACGTTGCCTTGCACATGGAGCATACCCTCTTTGCCGCCCTTCACCGTTACATCCAAGTAGGGATTACTCTCTTCGTCGATGTCGAAGTTCATGGGCGCAATATTTACCGGAATGGTAACTCCTACATAGTCGGGGTAGATAGGTGGAAAATCGGTTACGAGGGTGGGGTTCGTAACTTCGCGTTTGCATGCCGAAAGGATGGCTACAAAAAATAGTGTATATAGAAAATACTTTTTCATAGTATGCTAATTGCTTATTCTGTATAAATAGTACCAATATGTTTTGCCGAAGCGTTTCTCTAACAATTCTTGCTTGTTGGAAGCAAAGTTGAATATCTTGGCAAACTCTTCCATCTCTCGCGTTATATCTTGTGATACTCTAAAAGGCATGCCGCTATAGTCGTCGTAATTCTCGCGCCAATAGTGGGTCAAAGCCTCTTGTATACTGCGTGGAACTTGCTTGTATCCGGCTTCGTTCATCAACAAGATGTATTGTAGCAAAGTTTTGAAGTCGTGCTCGAGCAGGAAGTGTGCATAGAGGTATTCCAAAGCCAACACGTTGGAAGGGTTGGTGTAGAAAAGTTCGAGCAAGATAGCAGGCATTTGCTGTTCGCTGAATAGGAAGTCGTTCTTGAATCGGTATTGAAGTAAGCGTTTCCATTCGGGGTGTTGCGCTATCAATTCCGGCTTTCTCACATACTCCATGGTGCGTGTAGCCCATTTACGGTAGTAGATGGTCTTTTGCAAGGCAAGCAAGTAGCGTTCGGCCACTTCGTAATTACCATTCAGCAGGCTAGTTTCGGCCAAGCGCTTGTACAAACGGGCACTTTTTCGGTAGTTCAATGTGCCTTGTATGCCTTCGAAAGCATAGCGATATGCCTCGTTTATCATGCCCAAATGGTAGCTCATTT